>JAGLSG010000023.1 GCA_023135865.1 Planctomycetota bacterium
CGGCTGAATATATTCGTTTCCTACTCTGTCAAAAAAAGAATTTCCGAAAACAAGAAAATCAATTCCATAAGGATTGCCGATGTCATCACTAACCCTGTGATTAAATTCTACGATTATTTCAGAGCTTTCATTGATATCATTTGCGTCATTAGTTCCTATTGAAATAATCAACTTTTTTCCATTTGGATCTGTGAAATAAGCTGGCATAACTAACGAACACGCAATAACCTGCTTTGAACCCCAGAAATCATATATCCATGTAGCCGGTTTGCCAAGAACAGAATTCGGCTCATCGTGGGGACTTGAACCAAATGGCCCATTGAAACTGACAACTTCGGAAGCAAAATCATTAGAATCATAATCATAGGCGCTTGCAATTGTGACAAATAAAAAACAAATCGTAAGTAAAATTGTTTGTGTTTTTTTACTGAACATTATTTCCCTTTTACGTTATGGATGGGGCTGTGATAACAGCCCCATCCATTTTATAAATAGAATTTAACCTTTTAATCAGTTTACACTTTGCGCTTACGAAAACACAATCCGCCAAGTCCTAACAGCATTATTGTAGCCGGCTCCGGAACCGCTTGTTCGCCTGGACTGCGTATTGGGCTCCAGGATTCATCATAATTAGTCCAGACCCAGCTATCCCAATCGCCATTGCCAAGACAACGTGAAGAAACGCCGCTGCCGCTTAATGCCCAGCTTTCATTGTCGCCGATATAGTAGGCCCAACCAGTGTTGGCACCTTCGCCATAATCGTATTCCGAACCGCCCGGATAATCGAAATCACTAACAAATATGCCATATTCACCGTAATCTACTGCATAAACTTCCAATGCTCCTGATAGGTCAATAGCACTTAAGGCATCCCAGCCGGTTACTTCGCCTTCCCAACAGTAAGTGAACAAAAAGCTGTTACCAAAATCAAAGTCAATAGCTATTGTTGCTTCATTACTTCCGCTTCCAGCTGTGTATTCTATATCGCCGTTGTAAGTTACAGCGTTGGCATTTGCGGCAATCACTATCACAAAAATCAAACTCATCACTCTCTTCGAAACCATTTTCTTTCTCCTCTTACTCAAAAAAAACATTTACTAATCTTTGGTTAATTTCCCTTTCGTCTTGAAGTTTTATATCAATTTATTTTTCATTCACTTAAACCTCCTTCTTTGGCTGGCTCTTAACGCGAGAGCTCTTAAAATAAAAAAAACCGCCGTTCCCACGAAGGAAACGACGGTTTCAATTATCAACCACTTAAACTGTCAGCACTTGTTTGCCTGCTTCACACACAGAGAAAACCAATCCTGCTCGACAGTCTATCGTATTCCAAATCGCGAGAACACTGTAAATACTAACTAACCATAGGCAGGTTTTCTGACTTACGTCTTACCTTGAAACCCCTTCCCATCCGACACTGATTTTCAGTATCAGAAAGTGGAACAAGCTGTTTCTTGGATTTCCGTTTTAGCTCGACAAACGGAACAGACGCTCACAGCGGCGCGACCGTTGCGGATTTTAACCGCATTCCCATTTTATTATCTCAGCACACAAAGCACCGAGACCTATACTTAGATTACCCACATTTTCAAAGAGCTGACTATTAGACTTCTACCAAGCAGTTAAACTATATTCAAGAAAAAAATTAAATTCTATTGTTTTAAATAAATAATAATACCCGTCAGCAACAATATAGCAAACAGACAAACACCTATAGCGGTTACAAATATCCACATAAAACGTTTATTTTGTCTTGATATAATATATTTCAAATATCTGTCGCTGGCGGAAAAAGTTTTACTCATTTGCATAATACCATCAGTTTGACTAACCGTGCTTTGATTTAATTTATCCAGTGTTTCATTGAACTTATTGAAATTTCCCGCTATTTGCACATCGACATTCGCAGCTGCAGCAAGTTGATGGTCGATTTCAATTAAGGCATCGGTTTGCTTAGCGGTTTCAGTTGGGATTTTTTCTACGGCATCTATAAATTGATGTTCTTTAGTTACGTTTGCCTTTAATTGCTCGAATAGCTGTTGACTTAATTGTTTTTGATTTTCCACAACATTTGGAAAGCTCTCAAGTAATTCGGGCAGCTTGCTCATTTGACTCATTAGATTTTCGTGCTGACTAACCTGGCAATTCAAATGCTCATTTATGCCCTGTAACTGCTCAATGAGTTTATTGAAACCGGCTTGTAGTTTTTCAATTGACTGTGTTTTATCTTCTGCGTTAGCTGTTTTAACAAGAATCCCATTTTCTTCGCCGACGCTTGATTGCATTTGTTCGCCATTTTGACTTATCAGTCCGTCATTGCCTATTTGCGGCTGATAATCTGCGGTTTTGAGCGGCCTATGATTTTGCAGCCAACTGCTCGTTTTCAACCATAAATCCTTTATAATCATTTTTAATATCCTTCTATTTTGAGCGTAGCTGCTTAAGCCGTTTTGTGATCTAAAAATCCTTCGAGTTTGCGAGCTCTGACCGGATGCTGCATTTTTCTTATCGCTTTTGCCTCGACCTGCCGGACACGTTCGCGGGTAACTTTAAAAATCCTGCCAACTTCCTCCAGCGTATAAGTATAGCCATCGCCAATTCCGTATCGCAATTTGATAATCTCGCGTTCACGATACGAAAGCGTTTTCAAAACCAAATCAATTCTTTCCTTGAGCATTTCCTGAGTAGCAGAAGAAACAGGTGAATCAACATCATCATCCTCAATAAAATCACCGAAGTAACTATCTTCACTTTCGCCTATTGGCCTGTCAAGACTAATTGGATGCTTGGATATTTTAAGAACCCTTCGTGTCTCCTCCAAACTCATATCGGCTTTTTCGGCAATTTCCTCAACGCTTGGCTCTCTGCCAAGTTTTTGGAGTAGATTTTTACTGACGGTTCGCAATCGGCTCATTGTTTCTATCATATGCACAGGGATTCTAATTGTTCGTGCGTGGTCGGCTATTGCTCTTGTGATTGCCTGGCGAATCCACCATGTAGCATACGTACTAAATTTATATCCTCTGCGATATTCATATTTATCAACAGCTCTCATTAACCCTGTATTGCCTTCTTGGATTATGTCGAGAAAGCTCAAACCGCGATTTCGATACTTTTTGGCGATTGAAACGACTAATCTAAGGTTTGCGCTTGAAAGTGTGCGTTTGGCTTGGTCATACTGATCAAACACTCTGTCAATAATGCGTAATCTTTTATCAAGCTGTTTCGGCGTTTCCATCAGCAGTTCCTGAAGTCCGGCCATTTCCTGATGCATCGCATGAATATCTTCTTTGGTATAGTTGCTGGTTATTCCTGCCTGAATAATTTGTTCTAACTGATGCACCTTTTGACTGATACTGTGTAGTTTATTTTTCATCGGCAGAATTCTGCTTATTCTCAAGCTGAGCTCTTCGAGCAGTGTTGCGATTTTCCGTCTGTTTCTGTATATCTGTTTATAAATGCATTTCTGAGCTTCTTCGGATTTCAGTTGCACGGCCTTATTAAACATATCCTGATTGATTTCAAGCAGTTTTTTTACCGTTTCAATATTTTGGGGCAGCCGTTTTTTGATTACCCTTCGTATAAGGTTTTCCGCAGTGCTGGTTTTCATAGTCCTGTCAAAAGACAAAATACCATCATTTACCTTTTGTATTATTTCCAGCGTGTTCCTTGCACAATAATCTGAACTGAGCATTTTTCTTCTAAACGACATTCTTGCAATTTCAATTTTTCGAGCAAGAGCAATTTCTTCTTCCCTTTTGAGCAGCGGAATTTGCCCCATTTGCGTAAGATAAGTTCTTATGGGGTCATCGATTTTGTGGCTGGCTTGGCTTCCGACAAGCTGCCTTTCCAGAACCTCATCATCCTCTTTAGACTGTTTATCAAAACCTGCTTTACCTTCGTTGTCCGATTCAAAATCTGCTTCTGGTTGTTTTTCAACATCCGCTTCATCAATCAAACCTATACCCATTTCATCAAGAGTTGCTAATAACCTATCCAGACGAGCAGGACTGATAATATCTTCAGAGAGGTCATCATTTGTTTCTTCGTAAGTGAGATACCCTTTCTTTTTACCCTTTTCAATAAGAGCTTTTATTTGTTTTTCAGCATCTTTGTTTTCCACATCCGCCAGAGATTGCATGTTGACCTGGGTACCTTCGGAACCTGCATCCGGTTTAGCTGCTTTTATTCTTTTCTTCGCCACAGTTGGCATCCTCTCACAATCAGTTTTTATTTTTCAAATTATTCGTTATTGATATTTACACCATTCCCAAACTATGGGGGTTTTCTTTTCCTGTATTTTCACAAATTCTGCGTAAGAATTGTTTCTGGTCGTCCATTTCTTTAATGTCAGTTTTTCTTATTTGAGCTTTGTATCGCTGTATTGCATTGACAGCACCAGTTAGACGATTTTTGAAATTGCCTTTCACTTCTCCTGCCTCTGCTAATTCCACCACATACGCGCTGAACTCAACTGATTCAGTCTCAGTCAGGATAGCCCTGAGCGGGGATACTTTCTGTTCTTTTCTTAGTATCTTAAACAGGATTTCTGCTAATTGTTTTAATATTGGCGTATCGAATACATCTACAGTAATTTCTTTTTCTATTGTGTCAAACAGTTCCGGCTCATTAAGTAATACTTCCAGTATTTCCCGCTGGGCGATGGCATATGCCCCATCACCTGAATCTGGAATTTTGAATTTTGGATTTTTATTTTGAGCTGCATTTTGATAGCTCGCATTTCTCACGATTCTTGCCAAACGATTGTTTAAATCACGATTTATTTCATCGCTTTCAAGGCCGATAATTTTTGAAAGCCGATTAACTATCAATCCTTTATCTATTGCCGTCAATCTTCCGTTTTGCATTGCAGTAGCTATTGTTTGCAGGAATTCTTCAATTGCCGCTTTATTATCCACGAATGTATTTGCATCATCAAAACTTTTTGCAAGCTTGTCCCACTTAAATTGCAGAACATCTATAGCGTTATCCGCCAAATCTTCAAATTTTTCTTTTCCGGCGTTTAGAACAAAATCACATGGATCTTTACCTTCTGGCACTGAAGCAATTTTTATATCGATATGTTGCGAAAGACAAACATCAATAGCCCTATTTGATGCCTTGGTTCCAGCAATATCACTATCGAAAATTAACACTATTTTTTTTGCATATCTTCGCAAAATTCTCGCATGGCCGGGGGTAAAACTGGTTCCAAGCGTAGCAACAACATTTGTACAGCCGAACTGATGCGGCATTATACAATCCGTATAACCTTCCACAACAATCGCTGTTTGCGAAGACACTATTTTATGCCGTGCCTGCTCGAGTCCATAAATCGAATTGCTTTTATCAAACAAGATTGTTGTTGGTGAATTTATATATTTGGCATCAGCTCCAACCAACGTTCGTCCGCCAAAACCGATTATCCTTCCAGTTATATCTGTAATGGGAAACATCAGCCGGGCTACAAATTTATCACAAAAACCGCCGCCTTTTCGATTTACTATCAATCCGGCACTGCTCAGCAATTTTTCTGAAATACCTTTAATTTTTGCCGCTTGAATCAAATCGTCATGTGTGCCAACAGCCAGCCCAATCCTCCAGGTTTTTATACTTTCCTGCGTTATTTTTCTTTCAGCTATGTAATCTCGAGCCAACTTGCCTTTTTTATCATCATATAAATTGGCCTGGAAATATTTGGCTGCCCACGCATTTACTTTTGCCAAAACGTTTGGATTAATCTGATTCACATTAGATGCAGAAGAATGATGACTTGTTTTTTTAATCTCTATCCCCGCACGCTGAGCTAATCTTTCTATTGCCTGTGGAAAAGTCAGATTTTCTCGCATCTGCACAAATTTGAATACATCTCCTCCAGCACCACACGCAAAACATTTAAATATTTGCTTTACATTATTGACATACATACTCGGCTTGTGGTCTTCGTGAAACGGACATAAACCAACCATCTCCCTGCCCTTTGAGACAAGATTTACATGCTCACTTATAACGTCAACAATATCACTGGCTTGTTGAACCTGATTAATTATACTATTGTCAAATCCTCTTGGCATATCCGTTACCATAAACTTAAAATTTAACCACCCGCCAAATTTTTATCATCTATCTTAAGTATAGTACGATTTGCTAAAAAGTCAAATTGCTGCAAAAAAACCCGCTTTCAACATCATTAAAGGTCTTTAAGGGAGTCTTTGGACAGTTAGTCAAATAAAACATCAGTACAATTAAAAGCTGCTATTTTTTTAATTGTTTATGCTTTTGCAGCCATTCCTTAGCCCATTTTTGGGCTTGTTTTACTGTTTCTAATTGCCCTTCAAGTTGAGCTATATAAATTTCCTTTGTAAGCTGGCCCAATTCGGGGCCAGAAACAGCGCCAAGTCCAATAAGATTATGGCCGTTCAGCAATGGCTTTGGCTGCAATTGAGTATTGCCGAGTTTCTTTATCCTTTTACGCAAATTAATCAATGGCGATAATGATTTGCGGTCGCCAAATCTGACTTTTTGAATTGCTTTTTGCAATTCGTATAAATCCTGAAAATATGGCTTGGAAAGAAGTGTCTTGAGTTCAGCAAGCGACATTTTATCATTAAGCAAAAATTCTCTTTTGGATAATAGGAATTTTATATGTCTTATCTGGTTTCTGCTGAGTTTTAAAAATTTTATTTTATCGAGAGCAAATTGTTCTTCACAATCAGCAAAAATGCAGGCCAGGCCAAGAGCAAAATTTATTTTTTCCGACAGTTGTCCAAGAATCTTAATTGCAAACTCAGCTTGTTTTTTAGTGAAACCAGAAAAAATCACATTAGCCAATCCACTTTCAATCAGCAATGACATTCCTTTTGAACGGTTTGGATTAACAAGAATTGCTTCCAATTCCATTGCTATTCGTTCACTGCTTATTTTCGCTATATTTTTCGCTCCAACACAAACAGCTCTCCACGTTTGTGGTTCAATCGCAAAATCGAGTTGAGTGGAAAATCGAACAGCTCGCAGCATTCTGAGATAATCTTCATCAAAACGTTCCTGCGGCTTTCCAATAGTTTGTATGAGCTTATTTTTTATATCTGTTTGACCATTTACATAATCAATTACCTCGTCCTGCTGCAAATCGTAGAACATTCCGTTTATGGTAAAATCTCTTCTGCTCGCATCTTCAACTGCATTGGAAAATTTTACAGAAGTTGGCCTTCTGCCATCGACATATCCTTCTTCAGTTCTAAAAGTAGCCACTTCGATTTTTTTATCTTCCATTAGAACTATCACCACGCCAAATTTAGCCCCGATTTTCACTGTGCGTCTAAACAACCCCATCACATCTTTAGGTGTGGCATTTGTGGCAACATCATAATCATTTGCTTTGCGATTTAGCAGCATATCGCGTACACAGCCACCCGCCAGCAATGCTTCAAAACCGCTGCTGTGTAATTGCTTGATAACTTTTCCAGCTGCTTGTTTATTTGTCATTTTTATGTATGCTTTTTGTTCAGTATAGTTACGGCCATTGTTCCCCATATTCTTCGCTGCAGCACTTTCAGCAGGCCATATTCTTCCAGCAATTCTACGTCTTTATGAGTTCTAACCACAACTATCCCATCTTCATTTAGCTGCTCCGGCAATAAATTCAGCAAGCCGCTCAATGCAGATTCGGCTTGAACATCTTTCGTAGTTGGATACGGCGGATCAACAAAAACCAGGTCATATTTTTTCCGCTGGAGGCCAATCGGAGCACCAGCCCTGAAAGCGTTGGTCATTTTAACTTTTGACGCATTGGCAAATCCGGCCTTTTCTATATTCTCCTTTAGAATTGAGGCAATTTCCGGATCTTTTTCAACAAATGTTACAAATTCAGCACCCCTGCTAAGTGCCTCCAGCCCAATCGAACCGACCCCGCAAAATAAATCAGCTATCATTTTACCACTTGGCAAATCGTATGAATAAAGCATGCTAAAAAGAGATTCCTTGACCCTGTCAGTAATAGGCCTTGAAACATCCGTCTTAGGACTAAACAGCTTCATACCTCGTTTTGAACCAGCTATAATTCTCATTTTGTATAATATACAATAGAATGTTGTCTTTGGCTATCTATACAATTGCCGTATATTTTTTTGCGGAAAATGGGCACACAAGACTTGAAACAACCAAACTATTAGCACATGCAAAAAAACACCTGGACGAGGTTAGTTCAAAACGGTTTTGGGCTTATTGTCCGCTGTTCTTAACTTCCTGCGGTTTTTTGCCCTCTTCGATAGCAATTATTTTATTTACTCTTCTCTGATGCCTTCCACCGCTGAATTCGGTAACCAGCCATGCCTCGACTATTTTTCTTAGCAGAACCTCTCCAAGCAGGTCGCCCGACAAACATAGAACATTTGAATCATTATGGTCACGGGAAGTTTGAGCACTTAGCTCATCGTGACATAGTGCTGCTCTAATACCTTTTATTTTGTTTGCAGCGATACACATTCCAATTCCAGTTCCGCATGCCAAAATAGCTCTGTCAGCATTCTTTTCCGAGACAGCTGTCGCCGCGAGATAAGCCATATCAGGATAATCAACTGGGTTGCCATCTGTCGTACCAACATCGACAAATTCATGACCCAATTGGGTAACTATTGCTTTAATTTGTTCTTTTGCCTTAAACCCGCGATGATCGCTTCCAATTGCTATTTTCATATTATAAACTCACCAATCCTTTTCTTCGCATTTTTTTCTATCAAATCAGCACAACTGTTATAGGTTTGCTGATTCTGACCAATAGGGTCAACAATATCCACATTTCCAGCGAGCAACAAACATTTGTCTGCCGCTTCGTGACACATATCAATAACCTGTCTGCTATGCGTCCGGCTCATCGTGAATATCAAATCGCTATCTTCTATAAGCTGACGTGCCAACCCTGTACTTGCGTGCCCTCTTATATCAATTCCTCTAACTGCACAAGCGTTTACCGCTTCTTTGCTTGCGGGTAAACCACTCACTCCCATAGTGCCGGCAGAGAGCGTTTTATAACCCATTTTTTCGAGTTGGTCAACCTCACATTTTAATTTTTCTGCGAGGTATTTTGCAAATATTGCTTCTGCCATCGGACTACGGCAGGTATTGCCTGTACAAACAAATAAAAATTTGACCGTTGATAATGTTTCCAGCTGCGATTGCGAATATACGCCCTGCCTTAAAATCTCGAAGCCCTTTTTACCTATTTTTACAACTGTACTATTTTCCTTATATTTACATTTTCCAGCGTCTAATAATGCATCAATTTGACCTGAAAATTGTTCGAGAACCTGTTTTGCCGTAACAGCCGGTTTTCGACCTGCAGCATTTGCACTCGGTGCAACCACCGGCATTTGGGCCAGTTGTAACAGCATTGCAGCTACCCGATGAGCAGGACAGCGAATACCGATTGAATTGTTTTTATACAAAACATCAAAAATTTCTTGAGCAAATTTGGCTTGCTGTTTTTTTATTTCCTCATCGCTCAACTCAAAAACTATAGTCAAAGGGCCTGGCCAGGTATTTTTAATAAGTTTTTTAGCTCTTAAGCCAATGGCAGGCAAATATTTTTCCGCATCACTTTTTTGACCGATGTGAAGTGTGTAGTGTTTGTCTTTAGCTCTGTTTTTGAGATTATCAAGTTTGGCAATAGAATCAGCAGCTACTTTGCAGGCAATTCCGTAAACAGTTTCAGTAGGAAAGGCCACAAGCCCGCCGGCATCAAGTAATTTAGCAGCTTTTTCAACTTCAGCCGCATCCGGCTGAGTCAAATCAAGTTTTATTACTTCAGTCTGCATTTGCTTAGTAAACTTAGCTTCAAACACTTCCAGACCGATGGCATCACAAAAAAGATTAGCTAATAGCCCATCGAGAACGACCGCACCGCACATTAGTAT
Source organism: Planctomycetota bacterium (assembly GCA_023135865.1). Classification (GTDB taxonomy): domain Bacteria; phylum Planctomycetota; class Phycisphaerae; order Sedimentisphaerales; family Anaerobacaceae; genus JAGLSG01. The sequence continues at coordinate 9,912 of JAGLSG010000023.1, forward strand.
GCAAAAAAGATATGCTCAGAATTTAAGCAGAAATCAAATTATAGTTATTTTTCTTTCTCGCTCGCATCAGTCGTTTCAGCAGTTTCAGTTGGAGCAGCTTTTTCCTTGTGCTTGGATATTTCCTTACGGTGAGCAACTTTTGGCAATCCGAGCAGAGAATCCCCTTCCGACCATTTTTCTTCGTCTTTCATTTTTTCAATTCGCTCGGCACGATTTAGTACATTTCGATGTCTTTTCAGAGCACCCTTAATTTTCAGTGAACGGTCTATAGACATTCAATTTTTCTCCTAAGCAACTACGCTAATCATTAAATTTTTTGCCGTAAGCATCGCTAAACGGCTTACTGCCAAATGTTTCATATCCCTGTGGCGCTTTATAATTTGCACCAATTTTAATTATTTCCTGTCTCGCTCTGTAGCCGTCGGTTCCAGCTTTTTGCGGGTTATCATATTTATTACTGGTAACAAGATAATACCAGTTATCTATTTTTCTAATTTCCGTTTTTATTCCAAATCCGGCAAAATATTTTTTTACCGGTTCTAAGTGAACCCTATTCTGATAAGTTTGTATCACAATTCGATTACTTTTGCTCGCATCAACTAATACATTTTCTACAACTGCCGTTTTTACTTGAACTTTTTCAGGCAACGGAGTTTGCTCTGCCAAATTCGGCAGCTGCATCGTAGCTTCCACTGGCTTATTAATTACTGTTTCCGGCAGTTTTTTCGTCATTTCAACTGCTGAATTTACCGCTTTTGATGAATTCAAAAGAGTCAATTGACCCAATCGGAAAACAACCAAAAGCAACAATACAACACCGAGAATCAGTGCAATGGCAAGCTGATAAGATATTGATATCTCAATTCTTCCGGCATTAAACTGCACCATTTTCGGTTTTTTAGACCACCTAACCTCATCTATGGAGCCGGATTCAGGCAAATCATCTGCACCTAAACCCACTTCGTTTCGGTAGCACCTCTCAGGATGCAGCGACTCTAATTGCTTTGCACTACCAGACTTAGGGCGAGATTTGCCTATCACTTCGTACAAGGCCTTTTTTTTACGGCTACGCATCATCGCAAAACCACCTAAGAAATCACTCGCCTTTTTTACAACATTTAAGCCAAAACTTCAACTACAAACTGTCTAACTAATCCGATTTAGCCATTTGGGCTTGTTTTTCTATTTCGCTTAAATATGCCAGCGTCCGTTCAAGTTTATCCGTTAGATGCTTTAGCTTCAGCATAGTTTTAACTCGCGTAATAAGTTCCAGCTTGTTTATCGGCTTTGTAAGAAAATCATCGGTTCCGCAATCCAGGCCGCGTTCAATATCGCCGAATTCATTTAATGCTGTTACCATTATAATCGGGATATGGCTTGTTTTGGGGTCGCCCTTTATTTTTTTGCATACTTCAAAGCCGCTCATTTTGGGCATCATCACATCGAGCAAAATCAAATCCGGCATTTTTTTAGCTACTTTTTCGAGTGCCTCCACTCCATCAAACGCAGCTATGGTCTGGCAGTCCAAATCTTCGAGATACGCCTGTAACAATTCAAGATTTTGCTGATTATCATCAACAACGAGTATTATTGATGTCTTATCCTGATACTCTTCACTTTTAGAATGACTCATTACAAATTACTCCTGTTTCTATTTGCCCAATGCTCTTAATATTGCCATGCAAAACGCCGGCAAATCGTCCGGCTTGCGTGATGTAATCAGATTTCCATCCACAACGCAATCCGCATCAATATATTTGGCTCCGGCATTTTTAATATCATCTTTAATTGCCATAAAGCAGGTTGCTTTTTTTCCTTTGAAGATTTTTGTACTGCACAAAAGCCATCCGCCATGGCAGATAGCCGCTATGATTTTTCCGGCATTTACCATATCATTGGCAAATTTTACGACATCGCTGCTTCGCCGCATAAAATCAGGAGCAAATCCGCCCGGCACAACCATGCAATCATAATCATCAACGTTTGCATCACCAGCCGACACATTTGATACGCATGGGTATCCTTCCTTAGAACTATATTCTTTTTTTGCCTTGTCTGCAACAAAATCAACCCCAAGTCCCGCTTCACGAAACCTATAGTAAGGATACCATACTTCGAGAACCTGATACATTTGGTCGATTACAATTGCTACTTTTCCAGCCGCCATTTTCACTACTCCTGCTGAATATCACAATGTTTTTCTATAAATTGCCTTACTTCCGGCAGGATATAGATATTTTCTATATTCACTTTTTCAGCCACTGCCTCGGCGCACAGAACTGCCATATCCGTTGAGGAGGCCTGCGTATCCACGAAAAAAAACGACTTTTCTTTTACTGCACACAAACCTCCGCCGTTTCCGCCAAGCGGTTCTTTGCGAATTGTAACACCATTTTGCTCAAGAAGGTCAATAAGCTCCTCGAGAATTCTATACTCATTCATTGTTCAAGAAAAACCTCATTAAAGGTCGATATAAATAATTATAACTCTCAACAAGCTGAATTTTATACGAGGAGCAGACAGTTGACAAGCATTATTGAAAAACGCCGTTCTTTACACAAAAATCTGGCAACTCAGAAACTGCGGAATAACACCCTTAAATTGCAAATCAGCCAGCTCCAGGCATTGGCAAATATTGGAGCTACCACTTGTATGGTAGCCCATGAAATCAACAACCTCCTCACTGCCCCTGCTACTTATGCGGCTCTTGCCCTCAGCAATCCCCAAGATAAGCCAATTACGGAAAAAGCAATGCAAAAAACGGTCAAAAATTGCCAGCGTGCTGCAAAAATTCTCGAAAGTATGCTCTCGCTTGCAAACGGCCAGGTAAATAATAAGCAGAACATCCGCCCTGTCGTTTTGATTGAAGAAATTTTCAATGCTCTCGGCAGAGATTTTGCCAAAGACAATATAACCGTAGAAATCCAGATACCTGATGATTTAGAAGTATGGGCTATCCCGATACAATTTCAGCAGGTTTTAATGAATCTGATTCTCAATGCCCGTGATGCAATGCTATCTCGCGGCGGGACTTTGAAAATTTCCGCTGAAGATAAGCCCGATTCAGTTTGCTTGCAGATTTGTGATACTGGCAGCGGCATTAAGCCAGCTGATTTGGAAAATATTTTCGATTTATTTTTTACGACAAAAAAAGCTGCCAAAAAATCAGGGGAAACCTCATCCGGCTCAGGACTTGGCCTGGCTTTCTGCAAAAAAATAATGGATGAGCACAACGGCCAAATCAATGTCCAATCTGAATTGGGCAAATCAACTGTATTCAAATTAACTTTACCAAAAGCACAATCAGGCAATAACTGATGAGTTCCGGTTTTTACCAAAATATCAGCTATGTAATTTTTATGTTGCTATTGCTTGTATGCTCAGCTTTTTTTTCCGGAGCCGAAACCGCTTTTTTTAATCTTTCCCGAAGACAGCTCTTACTTTTGCGAAAATCCGGCCACAAGCTCCAGATACTCACAGCACAATTGCTCAATGAACCGGGCAAACTGCTCAGCTGCCTTTCGTTTGGAAATATGCTGGTTAACGTTCTTTTTTATGCTATTGCCGGTGCTTTTACGCTGCGTATTGAAAGGCAATTCGGAGCAATCGCAGCGATAATTTGTGCTTTTATAACTTTTTTTACACTGATATTTTTCGGTGAGATGCTTCCAAAATCCATTGCCTACACAAATTCAAAATCGCTCAGCATCACCGCTGCTATGCCGACTTTTATGTGTCTTAGATTTTTTACGCCCATTTTGTTCATCTTCCGTTTTTTCATGATTGAACCTATCCTTCGTTTATTTCTGGGAGCTGATAAAACTCATAAAGTCATAAGTGCCAAAGAATTTCGATTGCTGATTGAACAGACAAAAAAACGCG
>JAGLSG010000024.1 GCA_023135865.1 Planctomycetota bacterium
CAGAAACGTTTATACAGGAAAAAACAGCACTCGTAGCAGCCATCGCCTCTTTGCCGAATCGTCCAACGAGAGCAAATAAAAGGATTCCCCAAAGAGCGATATTTGCCATCAATCCAAAACCAGCAGGCAGTCCGACTTTCAGGAGATTTTTCATTTTCGCAAAATCGATTTTCATCGTTTGCCGGCAGCTGAAAGTTTTATTTATATCTCCCGTCAGGAGCATAAGCATTTTAAGCGAGGCCCCAACACCTATCCCGATAAATGTTCCCCACGCAGCTCCTTCAATGCCCATTTTAGGAAAGCCGAATTTCCCGAAAATCAAAACGTAGTTTGCCGCGACATTTATAAGCTGAGCCACAATAGCTGTGTACATCGTAATAATCGGCCGATGCACACCCATAAAGAACTGGCTGCTTGCCCAGATGAAGACAGCCATAAATTGAGCGTAGAGCATAATTCTAAGATACACTACTTCCATATTCGCAACCGCTGTTTCGTGGCCGAGCATCTGGAAAATTTTCGGAGCGAGCGGCCATATAACCGCTACTACAATTGCCATATAAATCAAGCCCATATAAATTGCCTGCCAGAAATAATTTGAGCAGTTTCTTTTTTCACCTCTGCCCAAACTCTGGCTGACAAATGTTGTAACGCTGGTCATAACTCCCATCGCAAAACTGGCAGGCACAAAACCTATAAGCCCAGCCGGCAAAACAGCTGCCAATTCTTCCGTACCCAAACGTGAAACCATAAATCTATCCACGAACTGCATAATAGTGAAAGAGAGATGAGCCATTATCATCGGCGCAGCGAGTTTGAGCATATACTTTAGCGAAGTCTCATCTTCGATATGGTTTCGTGAAAGGAGTGATTTATCAGTCATTGATTAGTTGCTCGTTGTTTGTTGATTGTTGTTAGTTGCTTGTTCCGCTTAGCCCTGCCAACACTTTGGCAGGGTTTGCTTTGCCTGAAATTTTAATTTTTTTAATGGAACTTGTTTTTCCTGAAACTATACTAACATCCTTTTTTTTAACGCCGATTTTTTTCGCCAGAAATTCACACAAACAACTATTCGCCTTTTGTTTTTCAGGAGCCGCTACTATTTTCACTTTCAGCATTCCATTGAGCAAGCCGCACAAAGCTGTTCTGCTGCTGCCTGGCACAATTTTCGCTGTAAAAACCACGCCGTCATTTGTTTGCTCTATTTTCAAATCAGCCATATTAAATATCAAGAATTATGGAGTCCATTTTGGACGACTTCCTTAATTTTGCATTTTGCATTTTAAACTTTACACTTCTTTATGCCTCTCGCAGATTTGTTCCGATTGCCGCCTGCACATACTTTTCGATTTGTTCTGCCAGTTCGCCGAGCGAGGCCAATTGAAAATCCTCATAATAGCTGGCCTCAAGCAAATCGCCATCGAGCGTTTTTCTTGAAATTCTCACCCGAATAATTGCCGGCTTTGAATCGGCTTTGCTAAAATCATTGTCTTTATGCTCAGTCAGCTCAACTCGCCAATCTTCACTTACAAACACCATACATTTTCCGGTAAAAATAGCTGTCGGAAAATAATCTCTTAGCAATTTCAGTGTTTCCATCGTTTTTTATACCTCAAGCGAGCCGGTTAATTCTGTAATGCTCTTTACTTTTTTTCTACTGCAATAATTTTTTATACCATCAACGATTTTCGCTGTGCAGTTTGGCTCAATAAAGCTCGCTGTTCCCACGCTTACCGCCGTTGCACCTGCAATAATAAATTCGATAGCATCTTTTGCCGAGCGAATGCCGCCTCCGCCGAGAATCGGTATTTTATATTTTTTCGCCACTTCATTATAAACTTTATTCACCATATAAAGTGCAATCGGCTTTATCGCCGGGCCGGAAAGTCCGCCCGTTTTATTTGCAAGGATTGGCTTTCTGGTTTCAATATCAATTGCCATCGCCGTAAAAGTATTGAGCATACTAATAGCATCGGCTCCAGCTTCGATTGCCGCCTTTGCGATTTGGCTAATGTCCGTAACTGACGGCGACAATTTCACCATAAGTATTTTTTCGCCAACCGCTTTTTTCACAGCCGCTGTAATTTTTGCCACCTGCACGGGGTCGGTTCCAAAATGGATTCCACCTTCAGCCACATTTGGACAGCTTATATTCAGTTCAAAACCAGCGAGCGATTTTTCGTTTGCCAGCCGTTTTGCAACATCTACATATTCATCGATACTTTTTCCGGCGAGATTGACAAAAACCGCCGCTGAAAATTTTTCAAGCGTTGGCAGCTTTTCTTCGATGAATTTTTCCAAGCCGATATTTGCCAGGCCGATGGCATTTAGCATACCCGAATCGGTTTCAACGATTCTCGGAGCCGGGTTTCCTTTTCGCGGATTTTGCGTAATGCTTTTTGTGATGAATCCGCCCAACGAATCAAGATTTACAAAATCGCTTAATTCATCCGCGTAACCACACGTTCCAGAAGCCGTAAACACCGGATTAGCCAGCTCGACTCCTGCAAAATCAATCGAAATATCTATTTCGTTTTTCATAAATTTGTTGTTAGTTGCTTGTTGTTGGTTGTTAGTAAAAGAAAAATCAGGCAACTATCAACGAGCAACAATTTTTTCACACCTTTCGCACTTTCACACCTTTTTTTTCACACTTTCGTTTTCTGTCATTGCGAGGCCTGCCTTTTAGGCCGTGGCAATCTCAACCTTTCGCATCTTCGCACTTTTCACAATCTATCCTGAGGACTTCGAGTGAGCCTCAGTCGAACTCCTTGTCGAAGGATTTCACACTTTTGTTTTGAAAACTATTTCTTTTGCGTTAAAAACCGGCCCATCTTTGCAGCACATTTTATAAATCGTTTTATCGCTGCCGTTTATTTTACATTCAACCGCACAACCCTGGCAAACACCAAATCCACAGGCCATTACTCGCTCCATACTCACCTCGCAGTCGATTCCTTTTTCCGCAGCAATTTCCGCCAAAACTTTCAGCATCGCTTCCGGGCCGCAGCCATAAATAATTGTTTCACTCGCAGCTGATTTATTTTCGTTCAGCCAATTTAAAACACAATCAGTAACAAAACCTTTATTTCCTGCCGAGCCGTCATCGGTTGCGACAGTCGTTTTCGCTCCGCCAGTGGTGAGCTTGTCGAACCAACAATTTTCAAAGGGCAGTTTTTCTCTCGTTGCCGCTCCCACAAAAACATTTATTTCCACGTTCGGCGAATCTGCTTTAATTTGTTTTGCGAGGTGCATAATCGGCCCTGCTCCCGAGCCGCCAGCTACAAGAACAGCTTTGCTTTTATCATCCGGCAGTGAAAAACCATTTCCAAGCGGTCCAAGCACGCTTACGCAATCGCCTTTTGCCAAAGTTGTCATTCGCAAAGTAGCCGGCCCAACAGCGCAATACAAAATCTCAACATTTGTTTTATCGCCTGCGGCTTTAACATCAGAAAAGCTAAACGGCCTTCGCAAAAGAATTTTTCTATTCGCCGAATCTTTCAAATCATCAGGGATATTTTCCGCTTGCGGCAATTTGCAATTCGCTAAATCCAATTCGGCAAACTGGCCTGCCCTCGCTCTGGCAAATTGCTGTGCTCCATCGCCGTCAAAAACAAGTTCCAGCTTATAAAACTGCTCACTGTTTTTTTCATTAGCCGAAACAATCGCTGAAAACATACCTTTATTTTTCATCTTTTATCTTTCAGGCAACCTCTGAAAATACATTCTGTCATTACAAGCAAAGTCTTGAGCATATCGAAAGGCGAAGCGAAGTAATCTCGCTCTTAAAACAATGACAGAGATTGCTTCGTCGTTTCACTCCTCGCAACGACATTTTTAGAGATACTCTTCATTTTTATTTTTTGCTTCGCTACAAACTTATATGGCAAAGCACCGCAAGTGCCCAAAGCAGATTTTCTTTAGCCACAATTTTCGTTTCATATTTTTCATTTATTGGAATCAGATGCACATTTTGCTCATCGCTTCTGAACAATTTGCACGTAACGCCGATTTGATTTTCAATACGGGCTACGCCGATTTGTCCTTGCGCCGCGGCCACCGATGGGCTAACCACTACCACATCGCCATCGTTAATTCTCGGAGCCATACTATCACCATCTATCTGTAATGCAAAGCTATCTGGAAACAATTTTAGAATTTCCGCACACTCAACAAATTGAACAATGTCATCATTTTTGCCATCACTGTCATTGCCGCCGACTGCGATAAGATTTGCCGATGTTTTTTTAATCGCACCGAGCAGCATCTTCATTTGCAAATCAATTTTCACCGCCCCGCCAGCCGAGGATACGATTTCTTTTCCGAGATGTTTTTTGACCAATTCGTCCAGCTGCGTAACAGCTTCTTTCGACTTTGGCAAATTCGTCTGACTCCAGCAATGCACAATTCCAGCTGCCGTTCTCCCAAGCACTGGAATCCAGCTGTTTTTATTTTGCTCAGTTTTGGCTAACTGGATTTTTTCTTTTTCAAATTTTAGAATTTCCAGCTTTTCGTGATGCTTTATTTGCAACTTTTGGCTCTGCTTTGGCTCTTTTAATTGGCCTTCAAGCCCTTTTTTCTCACACAATAAATCTATAAAGGCCAAAACCGGCTCTTTAAGGTCGGGATTTTCACTTAACAGCTCATCTAATTTACGCAAAAGCGAAATATCCGAGCCGAATTCTGCTTTTTCCTGCCGTTTTCCACCGGCTATCAGCCATTGCAGGTCGCTGCCTGTGATTTGGCACATTTTCAGCAGAACATCGACTGGCGGCACCCTGTCGTTCTCGTAATAGCTGTATGTAGAGGCACTTATACCGAGAGCTAAAGCAAATTTACTTCTGCCTCTTTCGCCTGCATATTGCTTTCGCAATTCAATTATTCGCTCGATTATTGCTTTTTCATTGTTTTTTTTCATCTTTTTTTTACTTTTGCGAATTTTCCTCTTGCAATAATTCGCAAAGGCGTTTATTTATTCCCCTGTAGATTAAATCACGGTGGATTTTAATCGCAAATATGAATTTCGTCAATAGGGAGGTGGCAGCAAAAATGTCAGAATCTGAATGTAATAATATGGAAGATGCGATTCGTTCGAAAAAACTCGAAAAAGCCATAAAGAGTGAAAAAAAAGTAGATAAATGTATTGAATATCTGCTTGAGTTGCACAATTGGCAAGGCGTTTTGCTTGGCCAGTTAAAAAACGAGCTTTAATTCGTATTGCGATTGCCGCGTCGTAGTCGAAGACGAAGACGGGTGATGCGCGGGGCGTATTGCGTAAAGCTTTTGCTGTCATTGCGAGACGGCTAAGAGCCGACACGGCAATCTCGATTTTGAGCTTTGAGATTGCTTCGCTTCGCTCGCAATGACTGACAAAAAGATGAGGGCATTTATTTAATCGCAGATTACACTGATTTCGCTGATTTTTAAGAGAGATAGTATTTTGACTGGTTGAAATGGCGAGTTTGCAGCTGATGGGTATAGCCGGCTTGTCGCGTCGTAGCTCCAAAGGAGCGAAGACGGATTAGCCCTTGCCACCTGTGTGGGCAGGGGTTGATGACAAACGGCTGATTTGGGTATGTTCTGGAGGGGCATACAATTGGGATAGTGGGCAGCTGCAAAAAAAAATAATTGACTCGTTGTGTTAATGCATTTTTCCCGCTCTGCCCTGCCGAAACAACTTGTTATAATTTTTTATTTGTCAAAAGACATAAGTTTTTCTATTGGATTTTTATCCCAATATTTTTCCGGGTATAATTTGCTCGAGTTAAAAGATTCGTACGGAATGACAATTTCTTTAGATCCAGCCATAAGGATAAATTTAATATCACCGTTTTTTATTTCGTCTCGAATACCAGAAGGGAAATCTTGATGATCTACTCTCTTAAAAAAGAAATCAAACTTCGGATATGTTCTGGTTTTTGTAGGTTCTTTCGAACCATCTAAATGGCCAAAGTAATCTGATATTGGCATTTCCCATCCATCTTCACTCTGACCATCTACAATTGGCTCCATAAGATTAAAACAAATAAATTGATCATCAAATGCATTTAATGTACTGCTTGATTTTTTCTCATCAACAACTGCTGTCCAGTCAATTTTAACGTAAGGCCTTCGGTCTTCCCATTCCTTGCCTAGATCATCCAAGGTTCTTCCGACACAATCCTGCCCAGCTAGATAAAAATTACTAGAAACAAAAACTTTCCCTATCACTTTTAGACGGCTTACAACTACTGGCTTTGAACCGCTTTCAAGGTGCAAAACTAAACTTATGCCTTTATCCATAATAGTGATTTTTTTATCCGAACTGAAAGGCCAAATTCTTTTTTTATAAATCATGACAGGCGTAATGCTTGTAACTTTGACATCAGGAGGAATAATTTTCAATTTCGTTAGTTCCTCAGAAATATCTATAGTTACAGGAGTTTGTTTTCCATAATCAGGAATTTGTTTTCCATAATAATGGCTTCCTAAACCACACAGAATAGCTAGTATAGAAAAAATTGCAATACCGACTTGGCAAACTGTTTGTGCTATATTAGGGTTCATAATTTTCAAATTAATCCTTAAAATTTAAGTGTTTTAAAAAAACTATCAATCTTCCTTATAAATCTTTTTTTCTGTCATTGCGAGCGCAGCGCGGCAATCTCCAGTTCATACAAATCCTGCCAATCAGGATTCATAGCTTCTATTATTTCAACCTTTTTGGCTCTGGAGCCGGATTTAACCTTCTTTTCTGCACCGATAGCATCATAAATCTGCTCAAAACGCTCATAAAAAACCAACTTAGTAACATTATATTTACTCGTAAAAACAGAACCCTTTTTGGCTCTATGCTCAGCAACTCTTCGTTTAAGATTGTTAGTAACACCGACATAAAGAACCGTGTTACCGGCATTGGTCATAATGTACACCCAATAGTTTTTCATAATCTTAGATTGCCGCAGTCGCTTCACTCCTTCGCAATGACATCTTTAAGTTGGTTGGCTTAGTGAATATCATTATCCAATAATTACAACTGTTGTCAATTTCAAGATGGCGGAAGTTGAATATTTAGAATGTAAAATTGTGGAATCCCTTTCGCCGCTACAGGCCAGCAACTACCCCCAAAAATCAGTGTAATCAGCGATTAAACAAAAATGGATTCCCGCTTGCGCGGGAATGACAAAATCGCAGTACGCATCACGCAATACGAGATACGCATCACCCGCCTTCGCTCCTTTGGAGCTACGTCGCGGCAAGCGAGATGCGAATGTATCCCTCAACCAAAACAAGATTGGCATTTACAACTTTTTGCATAAAAGCTCTTTCAGCCAAGCCAATAGTTGTTACAAAATTTGCCACATCAGCAGCTGACAAAATCGCAGCACAAGCAGGAACAAAACTTTCCCCAGCTAACTCAACGCCCTGGACAACAGCGGCTGTGCCAACATATACATCGTCAGCCAGAGAGGCCTTAAATATCTTCGAGCCAAAACCAATAAAGCAGCCCTCGCCTAAGGTACACTGCCCATGAATAATGCAGCCGTGAGCCAAAGATGTCCGCTTGCCAATAGTAACTTGTGTCCCCGCAAGAGCGTGAATAATTACGCCGTCCTGAACATTACACTCGGCTCCTATCGTAATGGAATTCACTTGCCCATTATCATCAGATTCATCAGCTCGAATAACTGCATTGGGGCCAACATAAACCTGCGAGCCAATATGCACATTGCCAATGACCTGAGCAGTCGGGTCAATATAAGATGCCGAATCTATCTGCGGCCAATCGCCATTGGGATTTGGTCGAATATTCGCTGCTGCTTTCACATTTTTCTCGGCCATCATTATCCCTTTCAACTTCTAACTTTTTACAGAACCGCAATACACATCACCCATTCGATGGAGTCTATCCTGAGCTAAGTCGAAGGACTCAGGGCAGGCGCAATGCGAATATATCTTGAATTATGCAAACAAATCTGGTACTTTGCCACAAAATAAAATCCTTAAAAAGCAAAAACCCTGCCATTGTGATGGCAGGGCTAACCAAACAAATAAAAACTGAACAATAAATAAATTAAAAAGCACATTAAAAGCGGGAAATAAAAACTATGGGAAAAAAGACAGTGTTCGAGCAGAAAATCGGAAATAAAAAAATCGTAGTTGGTATTCTCGGGCTTGGCTACGTGGGACTGCCGCTGGCAAGAGAATTTGTATCAGCAGGTATAAAAGTAATCGGTTTCGATATAGATGAGCCAAAAATCAAAAAACTGAACAGCGGTAAAAGCATTCTGAAAACACTGCCAAATAAAGTAGTAAAGGCAATGGTCGATTCCGGCAAATTCTCTGCGACAGCTGATATGTCCAAAATCAAAAACGCAGATGCAGTTCTAATCTGTGTGCCGACCCCGCTGACAGAAAATCGCGAGCCGGATATGAAATATGTTGAGGGCAGCTGTAGAACAATCGCAAAATATCTCCGCAAAGGCCATCTCATCTCACTCGAAAGCACAACATATCCCGGAACAACGAGAGAACTAATGATGCCAATCCTCGAAGCCGGCGGACTAAAGGCAGGCAAAGATTTTTATCTCGCTTATTCGCCTGAACGCGAAGACCCGGGCAATAAAAATTTCAGTACGAAAACCATCGCAAAAGTAGTCGGCGGCTTAACGCCAAACTGCAAAGAGCTGGCTAAAAAACTTTATGAACTCGCAATCGATACGCTCGTGCCGGTCTCCTCACTCGAAGCAGCTGAATCAGCTAAAATTCTCGAAAACGTTTATCGCTGCATAAATATCGCTATGGTAAACGAACTTAAAATGGTGTTCGACAGAATGGGAATCGATGTTTGGGAAGTTATTCGAGCGGCGAGCACTAAGCCGTTTGGCTATCATCCATTTTATCCCGGCCCGGGACTTGGCGGACACTGCATTCCAATCGACCCATTCTACTTAACGTGGAAAGCAAGACAATACGGAATGCCGACAAGATTTATCGAACTGGCCGGCGAAATAAATACGGATATGCCAAATTACGTTGTCAATAAAGTAATCGAAGCGCTCAACAGTAAAAAGAAAAGTTTGAACGGCTCAAAAATACTCGTACTCGGTCTGGCTTATAAGCCCGACATTGATGACGTTCGCGAATCGCCGTCTCTCGAACTGATCAAGCTACTGAAAAACGGCGGAGCAAAAGTCGATTACAACGACCCATATCTGCCGAAAACGCATAAGATGAGAGATTACGATTTGAAAATGAAAAGCGTATCACTGACCGCAGCAAAAATAAAAAGCTATGACTGCGTTTTAATCGCAACAAACCACAGCGATTATGATTATAAGTGGCTCGTAAAAAATGCAAAACTCATTGTGGATTCACGCAACGCAACTGCAAATGTTCGCAGCGGAAAAAACAAAATCGTAAAAGCATAAATTAGTTGCTCGTTGCTTGCCTGTCCTGAGCGCAGTCGAAGGGTTGTTGGTTGTTTGTAAAAAACCAAAACTTGTTTTTTTGGGTTTTGTCGTGAACATTCCAAAACAGCCGGCGTATCCTGTCTTCTAAGCGATAGCCAATTCGATACTTGATTTTTGAAGTACGAAAGATAGAATACGAATCGGACACCCGTCCTTCGACAGGCTCAGGACAGAGCAGCGGCGGGAGAAACTATAATCGTTAAACTTAATTTTCGGAGAAACAAAATGTTCAAAGTACTTATCACAGACAAACTCGCACAGGAAGGCATTGATTTGCTGAACGCAATAGACGGCGTTGAAGCTGTAGTCAATACCGGTATCAGCGAAGATGAACTGGCCAAAATCATCGGGCAATACGATGGGCTAATCATCAGAAGCGCAACCAAAGTTACTGCGAAAGTACTTGAAAACTCCGGAAAGCTAAAAGGCGTTGCAAGAGCAGGAGTCGGCGTTGACAATATCGACATTCCAGCGGCAACGAGAAAAGGCGTACTCGTTATGAATACGCCCGGCGGAAATACGCTAAGCGCAGCTGAACATACGGTAGCTCTAATGCTCGCTATGAGTAGAAATGTTGTGCCGGCCTGCAACAGTTTGAAAGAAGGAAGATGGGACAGAAAAAAATATATGGGCACACAGCTCAACGGTAAAACACTCGGCGTAATTGGTATGGGCAGAATCGGAATGGCTGTTGTAAAAATGGCAAAAGGATTCGATATGAATGTCATCGGATACGACCCGGTCGCTACGCCAAAAGACGCTGAAAAATTCGGCGTGGAAGTTACAGAAGATATTAATAAAATCTTCACCGAGGCCGATTACATCAGTGTCCATGTGCCGAGAAATGAGCAGACAACAAATATGATAGGAGCCGAGCAGCTCAAAATGATGAAGCCAACGGTTCGGCTCGTCAATTGTGCAAGAGGCGGAATCATAAATGAAGAGGCTCTCTACGACGCACTCGAAAAAAACCAAATCGCAGGAGCAGCTCTTGATGTTTATCCAACTGAGCCGCCGGAAAATACGCGGTTTGAAAAACTCGATAATTGCCTTGTCACTCCGCACCTTGGAGCGAGTACAGAAGAGGCACAAATCGAAGTGGCTGTCGAGGCAGCACAAATTCTCGCTGATGCAATAAAAGGCGGCCCGGCAAGAAATGCACTAAACGCCCCATTCACCGCTGGAGCAGTAGCACCAATCGTTGAAAGATATGCTGAACTCGCTGCGAAAATCGGCGAAATGCTCAGCACGCTGGCACCTGGCAGAATCAAAACCGCACAAGTTGAGTATCGCGGCTCAATCGCAGATGCAGATGCAGCTCCAATTACAACGGCCTTTTTAATCGGCCTGCTGAAAAAACATTTCGATACAACTCTCAATATGGTAAACGTCAACTTCCTCGCTAAAGAAAGAGGAATCAGCATCGACGAAACAAAAAATACAGAGCCGAAAGATGTCGCTGCGAGTTTCACAGCTAAGGTCGTAACCGACAAAGTAACGAGAACCATAACCGGCTCGGTCTTCGGAGAAACACAGCTTAGAATTATCGAGATAGACGGATTCGATGTGGAAGTTGCTCCGCAGGGAACTGTTCTCGTAATTTTCAATGATGACAAACCCGGCGTAATCGGAGCCGTTGGAACCGTCTGCGGTAAAAACGGAATCAACATCGGCACTATGGGAGTCGGCCAAAAAGCAGATGAGCAGAAAGCAATTCTCGCTGTAAACGTCAGCAATAAGCCGGACGAAAAAGTGCTCGCAGAACTCGGCAAACTCGAACTCGTCAATGAAATCTACAACTGTGAATTAGATTGAGAAAAAGTGTGAAAATAAAAGTGTGAATGTGTGAAAGGTGTGAAAAGTAAGATTGCCACGGCCTGAAAAACAGGCCTCGCAATGACGGACAATGAATCAATTATGCCCCACCCACAGGTGGTGGGGCTAAACGAGACACAAAATACCCGTCTTCGCTAAAGCTACGACGGGCAGGCGAGACACGATAAATGGCTGAAAAACTGATTGTAAGTATTAGCGGATTAAGAGGAATCATCGGAGAAAATCTCACTGCAAATATAGCAGCTGATTACGGATGCGCTTTTGGAAGTTTTCTGAAAAGTAAAAATCCCAAACCTGTCCTGAGCAATGTCGAAGGAGAAAAATTATCGGTTTGCATAGGAACAGATTCGCGGCCAAGCAGACAGATGGTAACATCAGCCGTAGCAGCTGGCCTGTGTTCAGTGGGAATCAATGTAGTAGAGCTTGGAATAGTAACTACGCCAGGCGTGGGAATTATGCTGCGAGAACTAAAATGCGACGGCGGAATCGTAATAACGGCCTCGCACAATCCGATACAATATAACGGCATAAAATTATTGCTGAGCAACGGCATCGCTCCTCCGCCAAAACAGGCAGAAGAAATCAAAAAACTGTTCCACGATAAAAATTTTCAATTCGTAAATTCAAAAGATTGCGGAAAAATAACAACAAACGAGCAAGCCGATGAAACCCATATCGAAAAAGTTTTGGCAATAATCGATAAAGAAAAAATAAGCAGTAAAAATTTCAAAGTAGCTCTCGACAGTGTAAACGGAGCCGGCTCAAGAGTTACGCTTAAAATACTCGCCGAACTCGGCTGCCAAACCACAGCAATCAACGCTGAACAAACAGGACTTTTTGCACACGAGCCGGAACCGATTGCAAAAAATCTAACCGGGCTTTGCGAAACTGTAAAAGAAAAAAAAGCACAAATCGGATTCGCACAAGACCCCGACGCTGACCGGCTGGCAATCGTGGATGAAAATGGAAATTATATCGGTGAAGAATATACGCTGGCTCTCGCTGCGAAATATATCCTCAGTAAAAAAAGTGGAAAAGCAGCTGCGAACCTTTCAACTTCAAGAATGCTCGATGACATTGCTCTGCAAAACAACAGCGAAGTAATCAGAACAGCTGTCGGAGAAGCAAATGTGGCTGATGCAATGGTGAAAAATAATTGCATAATCGGCGGAGAAGGAAATGGCGGCGTAATCGATTTGAGAGTCGGGCCAATCAGAGACAGCTTAGTTGGAATCGTTCTCGTATTGCAGCTGATGGCTGAAACGGGAAAAAGCGTCAGCGAACTGGTCGGCGAAATCGGCAAATACGCTATGAAGAAAGATAAATTTCCTGCGGACAAAAAAACCGCTGAAAAAATAATGCAGGAAGCAAAAAAAGTATTCGCAAATGCAAAAATCGACACCTCAGACGGTTTCCGATTTGATTTTGAAGACAGCAGTTCGACTGGCGCTCACTCGAAATCCTGGTTCAATCTTAGAATAAGTAATACCGAGCCGGTAATGAGATTAATCATCGAAGCAAAAGACGAAAAAACTGTGGAAAAATATACGAAAGCAGTTGCTGAAATTAGAAAGAAAATAGCTGAGTAGAACCAGTGGGAAATCCGAAAATAAAAGCCGCTGAAAAACAAATCAAATCCGTAACAAATCTCGCTCTACTGGTAAACGTCGCTCTGTTCGCTGCGAAAATGACAGCTGGAATTTTAATCGGCTCAATGGCACTCGTGGCTGACGGAATACATTCGCTCTCAGATATGTCGACCGATTTTGCGGTACTACTCGGCCTGCGAATCAGTGCAAAAGAACCAGACCAAAATCATCCGTACGGCCACGGAAGAGCTGAAACTTTCTCGGCTGGATTCATAGCAATCGTTTTAATCAGTGTTGGAATAGCTCTGGTCTATTACGCAACTATCGGCATAGCAAAAGACAACACAGCCAAACCGCACGCAGCAATGCTAATCGTTGCAGCGGCATCAATAATCATAAAAGAAATACTCTATCGAATTACAAAAAAGGTCGCAATCAGTACGCACAGTACAGCTCTTTACGCAAATGCGTGGCATCATAAGAGCGACGCACTCAGCTCAATAGCTGTAGTAATCGGATACATTTCGCTAAAACTGGGATTCGGCCACGGCGACCAGCTCGCAGCGATAATGGTCGGCTTAATGATAATTATTGTGGCTGTAAAAATACTCGGAGATTGCCTGCGAGAACTCGGCGAATCCGCGGTCGATAAAAAAACCATCGAAAATATAAAAAATATCATCAATGAAAATTCAGCTGTCCGCCAATGGCACAAACTACGCAGCAGAACCGTTGGAAGAGAAGTATTCCTCGATTTGCACATCCTCGTTGACCCAAATCTAAATATCACCGAAGCTCACGAAATAGCTGAACAGCTCGAAAACGCTCTGCACTGGAAAATGGCTCGCCCGGTCAATATAATCATACATATTGAGCCGGATATTCCGCAGCTTAGAAAATAAATTTGCTAATTATGCTTTTAAGTCCCAGTTCCTGTTGCAACCGCAGGTGATATTTCATAGAATGCTGATTTACCTTTTTAACATATAGAAAGCGCAAGAAATCTTAGCCAGAAAGGATGCCAGCAGTATGCGGCTCGAAAAGTTCTTTAATCCTAAATCAGTAGCCATAATCGGTGCCTCACGAGTAAAAAACAAGGTCGGATACGAAATCCTCAAAAGCATGATAGAAGGCGGATACGAAGGTGAAATCTTCCCTGTAAACCACAAAGCCGAGGAAATAGAGGGCTTGAAATGCTATCCGAATCTTGAAGCAATCGGAAAAACGCCTGATTTGGCAATTATCGTTGTGCCTGCCAAATTCGTAGCTGAAACAATAAAAGATTGCGCAAAAGTCCAGACAAAAGCGGTGGTTATTATTACAGCCGGTTTCAAAGAGGTGGGCAAAGAGGGTGAAAAGCTCGAAAAAGAAATAATTAAACTCTCAAAACAGGCCGGAATAAATATCATCGGCCCAAATTGCCTCGGATTGATAGTTCCGGCAAATAAACTAAACGCCAGCTTTGGCGGACAACTGCCCGCAAATGGGAGTATCAGCTACATCTCCCAATCAGGAGCATTGCTGGCAGCTATTCTCGATATGGCAAATACCAACGGTATCGGATTCAGTAAACTCATCAGTATCGGAAATAAAGCAGATATTGACGAACTCGATATTATAAAAGAACTCAATGACGACAAAGATACAAAAGTCATCGCCGGCTATCTCGAAAGCATTAACAACGGCAATGAATTCGCAAGCCAGGCAGAACAAATCTCACACAACAAACCAATACTGCTGATAAAATCAGGAGCAACCGCAGCTGGTGCAAAAGCAGCTTCATCGCATACAGGCAGCTTAGCCGGAGGCGAAACCGCCTACGAATGTGTGTTCGAACGGGCTGGAATCATAAGATGCAACTCAATCAAACAGCAACTCGATTTCGCAACCGCATTTGCAAATCAGCCGCTGCCAAAAGGGAATTCCGTAGCAGTAATAACAAACGCAGGCGGGCCGGGAATAATGGCTGCTGATGCAATCGAGCAACAAGGACTCGTCTTCGCAAAATTGTCTGAAGAAACAATATCAAAACTCGCTGAAAATCTGCCAAAAGCAGCAAACCTGTATAATCCAATCGATGTGCTTGGAGATGCCCTGGCAGACAGATACGAATTCGCACTCGATACCGTTCTTGATGACCCGAATGTGAATGCAGTTCTAATACTGTTGACTCCGCAATCAATGACCGAGCCGGCTGCTACAGCAAAAGCAATTGTAAAAATATCACAAAAAAAACCATCCAAGCCAATACTCGTATCTATGCTTGGGGCACAAAAAGTTGAAGAGGGAATCAAAATTCTAACGGAAGGAAAAGTTCCGCATTACGACAGCTCTGACAATGCCGTTGAAACAATCAAGGCAATAACAAATTATGTCGGGTGGAAAGCAAGGCCAAAACGAATCGTAAGACTCTTCGCTGTAAACAGGAGAAAAGTCGAAAACATTATCGAAAGGCATCTAAGACACAAAACAAGAGAAATCAGCGAAGCGGAATCAAAGGAAATACTTGAGGCCTATGGATTCGTAACACCAAAGGGAACTATCGCAACTACCGCCGAGCAGGCAGTAAGCACAGCTGAACAACTCGGCTACCCGGTGGTTATGAAAATATGGTCGCCGGATATTCTGCATAAATCGGATGTGGGCGGGGTAAGAGTCGGAATAAACAACGCAAGGCAGGTAAGAGATGCGTTCGATTTGATGATGTATCGAATACCAAAAAAACAGCCAAATGCAAATATACTCGGCGTGCTCGTGCAACAGATGTGTAAATCAGGAACAGAAGTTATACTCGGAATGAATCGAGATAAATCATTCGGCCCACTGATGATGTTCGGAATGGGCGGAATAATGGTAGAAGTGTTAAAAGATGTATCGTTCCATCTCGCACCACTGACAGGCAGGGAAGCAAAGCAAATGCTAATCAATACCAGAACATATAAGATATTACAAGGCGTACGCGGAAAAGAGGCAGTTGACATTGACGCAATAGCTGAAGGTCTCCAGCGGCTCTCGCAGCTCGTTACAGAATTTCCGCAAATTCAGGAAATCGATATAAATCCGTATGTCGTCGGCAGAGAAGGAACAATACCAATCGCAGTCGATGCAAGAATCAGTGTGGAAAAAGTATAATAGAAAATAAAGAGAAATAATATGCAACCCTTTGACTGGAAACAAAAATACAAAGACAAAATCGCAACCGCTGCAACGGCAATGAAGCTCATCAAATCGGGAGACAGCATCTTCATAGGAACAGGATGCGGCCAGCCGCAGCATCTCGTAAATGCACTTGTTGAACATTCCGAGCATATCTACGATGCTCACATTATACACCTGCTGACAATTGGAACAGCTCCTTATATCGATGAAAAGTTCCGCGAAAAATTCAAAACGAACAGTTTTTTTGTCGCTGACAATGTAAGAGATGCGATGGAAAAAGGTGTCGGCGATTATACCCCGATTTTTCTCTCCGAAATCCCTGATGAATTTGAAAGCGGAAGAACACAGATAGATGTCGTCTTAATAAGCGTAACCAAGCCAGATGCCAACGGCCTATGCAGCTTTGGAGTTTCGGTTGACATCGTTAAATCAGCCGCAGCTAATGCAAAATACGTCATAGCTCAGGTCAATAAATATATGCCGAAAACATTTGGCGATAGCTTCATTCACGTTAATAACATCGATGTACTTGTGCCATACGATGAAAAAATGCTCGAAATTCCCGTGCCAGAGTCGGACGAAACGCTTCGTCACATCGGACAAAATATCGCCCTGCTCGTTGAAGATGGCAGCACAATAGAATGCGGAATCGGAAACATCCCGCAGGCACTTGCTGAATTTCTCAAAGATAAAAAAGACCTCGGCATACATACAGAAATGTTCAGCGACTGGATTATGGAACTAATCGAATGCGGAGCTATTACCTGCTCGAAAAAAACCATAAATCGCGGCAAAATCGTGGCAAGTTTCTGTATGGGTTCACAAAAGCTATACGATTACATCGACAATAATCCATTCTTTGAATTTTATCCTACAGAATATGTCAACGATATAAATATCATAAGTCAGCACGAAAAAATGGTCGGCATAAACGTAGGACTTGAAATCGATTTAACGGGACAGGTCTGCTCGGATTCGCTCGGCTACCAATTCTACAGCGGAATCGGAGGACAGGTCGATTTCATACGCGGCTCAGCAAGAAGCAGAGCAGGAAAAGCAATCATAGCTATGCCGTCAACTGCAAAAAACGGCACGGTCAGCAGGATTGTTCCGCACCTTACCGAAGGTGCAGGAGTGGTAACAACCCGCGGCGATGTTCATTATGTGGTTACGGAATATGGAATCGCGTACCTGCACGGCAAAAGTATCAGAAAAAGAGTTATGGACCTCGTAAATATCGCACATCCAAAATTCAGAAACGAACTCATTAAGGCAGCGAAAGCCCAAAAATATATCTACGAAGACCAAATCGAACTGGCCTGGGACAAAGTAGTTTATCCCAGCGAACTGGAAAGATATGAAACACTGCGAGACGGAACAGAGATATTTTTTCGGCCGGTTAAGCCGACCGATGAACCAGCTCTTGCGGAAATGCTGTATTCGCTCAGTAAAGAATCCATCAAAACAAGATATATGACGCATACAATAACATTTCCACATAAAGAGGTGCAGCAACTGACAAATATCGATTACCAGCAGAACCTTGCCATCGTTGGAGTCGTGCCGGGAGTATCGGAGGAAACAATAGTAGCTACTGCTCAATATTTTCTCGACCCGAAAACACAGGCCGCTGAAGTGGCTTTTATCGTTCAGGATGAATGGCAGCAAAAAGGTATGGGGACATTTCTGCTGGATTACATTACGCAAATTGCAAAGCAGCGCAACGTAAAAAGTTTCTACGCAAAAGTAATGCCGCATAATAAACCTATGCTAACTATCTTCCATAACTCCGGTTACAAAGTAAACACCGAATTCGACGGCGAAGTTTACAGCGTAAAATATGACCTTAAAAAACAGCAGGAATAGGAAAAATTCTGCCGATGAGAAAAGCTGCTTTTATCTATTCACCTGACTTTGAAAAATATCACTATCCGCCGGACTGCCCTTTCAATATAAGCCGAGCTGGAAAAACACGAAAGATATTAAATTCAATGGGACTGCTTACCGGCAAAAACAAATTTGAAGCGGTTCCCGAATCAGCTGACAGACTTACTCTTAAAAAATTTCACTCAGCTCATTACATTCACGCTCTAAAAAACGCAGCGAAAGGAAAACTTGGCATCGAAGCATTCAATATGGGAATCGGCACGCCGGATTGCCCTGTATTTAAGGATATGTATGACTGTTCGGCTCTTGCCGCCGGAGCAACTCTCAAAGGGGCAAGTTTAATACTTTCAGGAGAAGCAGACATCGCATTTAATCCATCAGGAGGTTTTCATCACGCCCAAAGGGAAACCGCAGCCGGATTCTGCTACATCAATGATGTAGTACTGGCGTGCATCGCATTTGCCGAGGCAGGAAAAAAAGTTTTGTATCTTGATGTGGATGTTCATCACGGAGACGGCGTAGCTGATGCCTTCTACGACCGCAGCGATGTTATGACAATATCACTGCACCAGAATCCAAAAACACTTTTCCCCGGAACCGGATTTGAAGATGAAATCGGCTTAAAGAACGGAAAGGGCTACTGCGTAAATATACCTCTGCCAATCGGGACTTATGACGAGGCATATACGAAAGCATTTAATGAAATTGTTGTTCCTCTAATGACTGCGTTTGAGCCGGATGTGATTGTTTTTGAACTCGGTGCTGACGGCTTGGCTGGCGACCCATTGGCGCATCTTCAACTGACAAATAATGTTTACGCTAAAATTGCCGAACGTCTTTTGGAAACCGAAAAACCAATTCTTGCAACTGGCGGCGGCGGCTATCATATAGAAAATACAGTAAGAGCATGGGCTCTTTGCTGGAGTGTTTTCTGCGGCGAAGATAATAGCTATGATATGAATATCGGCATGGGAGGAGTTATGCTCGAAAGCACAGATTGGCAAGCGGGACTGCGAGACCGAGTACTTACCGTAACAAATCAGCAGGAAATCGCAGTAACAGCTGCAATAGAAAATACAATAGAAACTCTTAAAAAAAATGTATTCAAAATACACGGTTTGTAACAGGACATAAAAAAAGCCCTACGACAAATCGCAGGGCTAAGTATCAAAATCCAATAAAAACTATTCGGCAGAATTTTCAGCACGAACCGGTTTCAGAACAAGTGCCAAACCAGAAGCAATAAGACACGCAATGCCAGCAGGAATAAAAGCCCACATCCATATTTTGGCATCTCCCATCGCCCCGCCAAGAAACGGTCCGACTAAGCCACCAACACCATAGGCCAGAAAAACCCATGGATAATTAAGGCCAACATTTTTATTGCCGAAGTAGTCGGCTGTTGCAGCTGGAAACAGTGCGAAATTTCCACCGAAATTAAAACCAATTATCGCAGCACCAATATATAAACCAATCTCATTACCACCGATGAAATAAAACAATATCATCATTATGCCCTGAAGAGCGCTCATCAGAACAATCGCATTTTTACGGCCGGTCTTTTCAGAAACAGTGCCCCAGACAATCCGTCCAAGACCATTAAAAAGGGCATAAAACAAACCCATAGCAGTTCCGGTAATAACATTCGCTCTGGAAATTTCAATGCCATTAGCTGTAAGTGCGTCAATGCCGAACAGCTTTATTATTCCAATGACCATAAGGCCGGCTAATGCTCCAACAGTAAAGGTCAAAAACAATATCCAGTATTGACTTGTCTTCACCATCTGGCGAGTAGTAAAATTAACACCGCCCGAATTCGCCGCATTCGTTGTCGAAGGATTCCATCCGCTCGGCAGCCAGCCGTCAGGCGGATTTATCGTTACCATTGCACCAAGACCGACAAGCACCGCAAACAAAATGCCATACAACTTAAAAACGCCACTAACATCCCAGCCGGCACCATACAAACCAGACCATCCAGGCGTTAAATCAACAGGACCAAACTGAAAACCGCTGGTCAGCTTTATCCATATCAATGCACCAAAACCAAATCCGGCAACAGCCAAACCGGTTATCATACCCTTCTTATCCGGAAACCATTTAACAAGTGCAGCTATCGGGCATACATAAGCCAAGCCAATTCCGGCTCCGCCAAGCACGCCAACACCAATAAGAATTCCCGCAAAACTGTTTCCGGCAAAACCAGCAAAAAGATAACCGAGACCAAGAACAATTCCGCCAACCATTGCCACAATTCGAGGGCCGACTTTCTTCTGCCATCTGCCTGCTATCAGAGCCATAACCACAGCAAAGGAAGCCAGGCCAACGCAGAAAACAATCTGAGTCTGCAATTTTGTAAAATCAAAAGGAGCTTCGGTCAGTTTTTTTGTAAATGCCGACCATGCATAAATCGCACCAAGGCACAACTGAATTAAAATACCACCAACCACAACCAGCCAGCGATTCATAACTTTTTTTTCTTCCATTGATAATCCCTTTTACAATCCCTTAAATTAAAACAGGCCGGACGCGCGATTCACTCACACGTCCGGCATAATAATTTTTACTCTAACTTTCGCTTACCATTAACGCCCCTTAATCAAGGCCTCAACCACACTTGGGTCGGCAAGCGTGCTGATGTCACCAAGATTGCCAGTGTTCTTTTCAGCAATTTTACGCAGAATTCGACGCATAATTTTACCAGAGCGAGTCTTGGGAAGTGATGGAGCAAATTGAATCGCTTCCGGAGCAGCAATCGGGCCAATCTCCTTGCGAACGTGTACAATCAACTCTTTTTTCAGTTCATCGCTTTCGGCAACACCTTCGACAAGTGTAACAAAAGCATATAATCCCTGGCCTTTAATGTCGTGCGGCACAGGCGTAACAGCTGCTTCAGCAACTTTATCATGACTGACAAGGGCACTCTCAACTTCAGCTGTACCGATACGATGACCGGAAACATTGACAACATCATCAATTCGACCCATCAGCCAGTAGTCACCATCTTTATCAATACGACAGCCGTCACCGGCAAAATAAATATCCTCGAACATAGTGAAATATGTATCTACGAACCGCTCGTGGTCGCCCCACATCGTACGCATCATTCCAGGCCAGGGCTTACTAATACAGAGTTTACCGCCTTCGTTGACAGCACATTGGGTTCTATCATCGCGCAAAATAACCGGCTCAACACCAAAAAACGGCCGACCGGCACTGCCGGGCTTCAACGTATGAGCACCCGGAAGAGGCGTTATCATAAAGCCGCCGGTCTCGGTCTGCCACCATGTGTCAACTATCGGACAATTTTTGTGGCCAATTTTTTCGTAATACCATATCCACGCTTCAGGATTAATTGGTTCGCCAACCGAGCCAAGAATCCTGAGTGTGTCAAGTTTGTACTTGGCCGGCCATTGCTCACCCAAACGCATCAGGGCACGAATAGCTGTGGGCGCGGTATAGAAAACTGTAACGCCAAACTTATCGCAAATCTGCCAGAAACGGCCGGCATCCGGATATGTTGGAACGCCTTCAAACATCAATGTAGTACTGCCGTTGGCAAGCGGGCCATAAACAATATAACTATGACCTGTAACCCAGCCAATGTCGGCTGTACACCAGTAAACATCATCTTCGTGAATGTTGAATACTATCTTGTGAGTTAATGTTGTGTGCATCAGGTAGCCGGCTGTCGTGTGAACAACGCCTTTGGGTTTGCCGGTTGAGCCGGATGTGTAAAGGATAAACAGCGGGTCTTCAGCGTTGAGATGCTCGGCCGGGCAATCTTCGCTCGCCGTAGCCATCTCATCGTGATACCATACATCTCGCTCGGCTTGCATATCACAAGGTTCATTATTAACTTTTACAACAACTACGCATTCAATTGTCGGTGTGTTTTTTAGAGCGGCATCGCAAATGTCTTTTAAGCGAATGTGCTTGCCTGCCCGCAGAGAAACATTGGCAGTAATCAGCATTTTGCAATCCGAATCATTGACCCTGCCCTCGATGGCATCGGAACTAAAACCGCCGAAAATAATCGAGTGAATAGCTCCGATTCTGGCACATGCGAGCATAACTATAGTAAGCTCAGGAACCATTGGCATATAAATCGCAACACGGTCACCTTTTGTAATGCCCTTTGATTTTAGAACGTTTGCGAATTTGCAGACTTCCTTGTGCAATTCTTCATAGGTAAATTTCTTAACATTATCTTCATCTTCGCCCTGCCAGATTAAGGCAGTCTTTTTCGCTGTCGGCGTGCCGAGATGGCGGTCGAGACAATTGTAAGAGATATTCAGCTCGCCATCGGCAAACCATGTATGCTCAATTTTGCGACTCTTGGTATCCCATGTATATTCCAGAGATTTGGTCGGCTCTTTGAACCAGCTCAAACTTTTGGCCTGTTCAAGCCAGAAACCATCGGGGTCATTAATCGACTGTTCCCACATCTTTTTATACTGCTCCTCGCTTGATACATACGCGTCGGCTGCAATAGCTGGTGGCGGGGGAAATGTGCGGTCCTCAGTCATAAGAGACTGAATAGCTTCTTGTCCTTTTTCTTCCATCTGGCTCTCCTTATTTAGTTTAGGTTCTATGTAAAAAAATCTGATTTATATTTCAATAATCGATTATAATTACTGCCCATTGCCTAAAAACAAGGTGAAACAGTTAATTTATAGATACACTCAAAAAATGTCAAATTAAAAAACAGTCAAAAATGCAATCCATTGCCAAAGAATCCATAATTTGCTGTAAAAATTTGCAAAATCATATAGAATACTGGCTTATAAAAGGTTCCAAATTAAAAATACCTGAACTGAAAATGGTAAATTTTAATGAGCAAGATTAAATCACCTGAAAAAGTAGCTGTGCTGGCCGGCGGAATCAGCTCCGAACGCAGCATCAGCATCCAAAGCGGCAAAAATGTAGCTGAAGCTCTAAAAAAGTCGGGATTTGAAACAATAATATCTGATATTTCGCCGGACAATCTTGAAATTCTAAACAATGAAACTATAGATGTTTTTTTTATAGCTCTGCACGGCAAATTCGGCGAAGACGGCGAGCTGCAAAAAATACTCGAAGATAAAAAACTCATTTACACCGGCTCTGGCTCAAAGGCGAGTCGGCTCTGCTTTGATAAAATTGCAACCAAAAATGCCCTTGCAAAAGCCGGCATAAATACGCCAGAAGCAATTGAATTCGACCCCGCTGAAAACATAAAAGAACTCGAAAAGAAACTCAGCAAGTTTGGTGGTAAATGCGTAATAAAGCCGCTCAAACAGGGCAGCAGCGTGGGAATCAGTATCGAAAATGACTTACAAAAGGCCATCACCGCTGCAAAAAAATGCTATAGCGAATTTGGTGATTGTATGCTCGAAAAATTTGTTTCTGGAAAAGAAATAACGGTAGGAATACTCGACCAAAAACCGCTGCCAATTATTGAAATCAAAACCAAAACCAATTTTTATGACTACCATGCAAAATATGTCGATGAGCAAACCGAATTTCTGTTCGACACAATCAGCGATGCAAAACTTGTTGAAAAAATCCAGAAAACAGCTGTCGATTGTTTCAATACACTCGGTTGCAGCAATTTTGCAAGAGTTGATTTCATTCTAAATGACGGTATAATCTACGCATTGGAAATAAATACAATACCCGGCTTTACAAGCCATTCACTTTTGCCGCTGGCCGCAGCAAAAGATGGAATTTCAATGAGCGAGTTGTGCAGGAAAATCGTTGAAGCAGCATACAAAAGAAAAAGCAAAGTAATAAACTAAAAGATGCGAAAAAAACGAACAAAAAAATTATCCATTAAAAGAGCTAAGCCCAGAAAAAGAAAAAAGGCAAGCACTACTAAAAACCTTAACTTTGTCGCAATCTTAAAAGTGCTTGCTATAGTTTGTGTTTTCGCTGCAGTTGGAATCGGTTTTGTATTTCTCGATAAATATGTCGGCAAAAGCTCGGCTGTGTACGAGAAGCATGGGCAGATTGAGTTGACTAATGTTCCATATTGGGCAAGCGATTCGCTAAAACAAAAAATCTATCAGGCAGCTACCGCTTACGGCGAAGACCTAAAGCTCGATAAAGATGCAGCTCTTTCAGTTCAGCAAAACATTGAACTGCTCGTGGCCTGGCTC
>JAGLSG010000025.1 GCA_023135865.1 Planctomycetota bacterium
ATACTTGCTCAGCTTGAAAAAATGGATGAACTTATTACACCTGAAAAACCGCTGCTCAACGAAATTGACCGGATTGATGTGAGCAATTTCGATGGCAGAAAAAACAATAGATTTGCACATATCATACTGTACGCAAAAGACAATACAGAAATTATCTGGGGAGCAAAAATCGCCGCATGGCAAAGGTATCTCGAAGCAACTGACGAAGAAAAACTCGCCAAACTCTATAGCCACTACAAAGAATATGGCTCACTGCTAAATAACGCCAAATACATCAACCTGCGAAATCCGCAGGATAATATTCCGCAACCAATCGATAAATATTAGCCCTTAATGCAAAAAATATTCGTATAGCTATTTAGATACAATAAGCGTTAATTGCATAAAAAAACCATTTTAGCGGAATAAAACTCCTATAAAACAATTGGGGTTCAAAATAGGCGAACTGTGCAAGGGTAAATATTGACATAATAGCCAGTTTCAGGTAAAATATAGGTGAAATTACTGGGGAACAAAGGGCTATGAGTATCATCAAAATGAGAACGGTTAGTCCCTATCTTTTGGTTTTGGCAGTAGCGGCTGGTTTGTGCTGCTCTGCATTTGCAGCCACCGGCGATATAAACGGCGACGGCTCGGTCAACTTCAAAGACATCGATGAAATGGCAAAATACTGGCTCGCTAACGATTGCGAAAACCCCGGCTGGTGCAGTGGAGCTGACATCAATCAGGATGGCGATGTCAATCTTGTCGATTTCGCTCTGGTTGGACAGGACTGGGGAACCGTTGAGCAATACGGCGAAACACAACTCGCAAGCTATGAGCCGGACGAAGACCCGCCATATCTTACGCTTGGCATACACTGTGATGCCGGCGTTGATATTGTGGCTATTCCAGCTAACTCTGTCGGCCTGACAGCTCCCGACGGCGATTATATCCTCAAAATAGACATCAGCGGTGAAGACGGCAAAATAGAATTTTCACATACATGGGGTTCACTCACATTTGATGTGGCGGGCACAGAAGAATTGAGATTCGATTGCTATTTTCCGGCAAGTGCAACTGTCCCAACGATTATCGGTGTCTGGGAGCACGATTTCCTGCCTGGAAACTGGTCTGGAAACTGGTCGCCGCCGTCAGCAACAGCTGTGTGGAATACAGCTGGTATCGACATGACCGCATTTAACCCAACAACCGGCCATAACGAAATATGGGCACTTGTTTTCGAAGGTATGCCAAATCCAACTAACGGCGTAATATACATCGACAACCTCCGGCTATACGGCAAAAATCCTGATTATGTTATTCCCGTACCCGAAGGCGTAATCGCTGCCGGACACGACAGCAGAATCGATATTAGATGGCAGCCGGTAGATGATTCCCTTACACAGGGCTATAATATCTACCGCTCAACTTCGGCAACTGGGACATTCACAAAAATAAATTCATCGCTACATACGGCAACTGTTTACAGCGACTTCTTCGGTACAAACGGCCAGACCTACCACTACTATGTAACAGCATCGGTGGCTGGCATTGAATCCGAGCCGTCAGCTGTAGTTTCAGGCACATCTTATGCAATGACCGATGCTCAGCTTTTAACTTCGGTTCAGGAAGCAACGTTTAGATACTTCTGGGATTTTGCGCATCCGGTCAGCGGAATGGCAAGAGAAAGATACGCTGACTATGACCGCAACACCGTTACGACAGGCGGAACTGGTATGGGAATAATGACTATCTGCGTTGGTGCCCAGCGCGGATTTGTTACGAGAGCCCAGGCAGCTGAGAGAACCCTGAAAATCCTGACATTCCTCGATGAAAAAGCCCAGCGTTATCACGGCATATGGTCGCACTGGCTCAATGGAACAACCGGCGAATCCATTCCTCCAGATGACGATGGCTACATAAAAAGCGATTTGGTCGAAACCACTTTTTTGATTCAAGGCATACTCACAGCTCGTCAGTACTTCGACAATATGAGCGATGCAACAGAAGCAGACATCAACGACCTTGCTACAGAACTATGGGAAGGTGTAGAATGGGATTGGCATCTCGATGGCGGTACTCACCTCTGGTGGGGATGGTCGCCTGAGCCAGGTGTTGGTTTTACCAGCAGCTTTACTTTCATCGGATATACTGAAACTATGCTTTCCTATCTGCTGGCGATCGCTTCGCCAACACATTCGATACCAGCTACCGCCTATTACGATGGCTGGGCAATCGCAGGTGATTACACCAACGGAACACAACCTGGTGGCTATGGCTACACTCAATGGGTTGGCAGAAACGATATACCTCTATTCTGGGTACATTATTCGTTTCTCGGGTTCGACCCAAACTGGTCAGATGCTTACTGCAATTACTTCAGCAACAGCAAAAATATAGCTCTGATTGACCGTGCATATTGCAACGATAACCCTGGCGAATTTACCGGATACAGCAATCTTGTGTGGGGACTTACATCAAGCTATTCTCCGTTTGGTTACGATGCATGGCGCCCGTGGGGTCTCGACAACGGCACCATCGCCCCAACAGCAGCTATAAGCTCTATGCCATATACACCAACCGAATCCATAGCTACCTTGAAACACTTCTATCACGATTATAGCGGTGATTTGTGGGGCCAGTTCGGCTTCCATGATGCCTTTAATCTGACAGAAAGCTGGTTCTCAGACGGCTATCTCGCTATCGACCAGGGAACGATTGTTCCTATGCTCGAAAACTATCGAACAGAACTGTGCTGGGATTTATTTATGGATAATCCGGAAATTCAGCCGATGCTCGATGCCATTGAAGCAACAAGTCCTTAGTTAAGATAATCGAATAAAAATTTGAAGATAAACTCTATAAGCGTAGCGGTCAAAAAGGCCGCCATATTTTTTTATATGTATCACAAACAAGATACGGTTTTACAGCCCTTAATTATAAGCCCTGCTGATAAAAAAACAACATAAACTAATAACAAAACGGTTATCTCAAATATAATAGCATCCCTGCAATATAGCCCTAACATCTTTATTTACAAGCTGTTATGCGATTTTCTATAACAAAAAAACCATATTTCCTCACCTGTCTCAAAACGGCTTTCGTTGACTTACATAGCCGCATCTGCTACAATCAAGAACTTATGGCAAAGACAACGAAAACAATTAGAAAGAAGCAGACAAAAAAGAGCTCTTCTTCCGTCGCAAAAGTCAGGAGCAAAAAGGCCTTTAGAACCTATAAAGATGCCATAAAGTACCTTTCCGGGAAGATAAACTACGAAAACGAAAAATACCTGCGGTACAATACCAAAACCTTCAGTATCAATAGAATGAAAAAACTGTTGACATTGCTCGGCAATCCTCACAAAAAAATCCATACAGTCCACATAGCTGGCACAAAAGGAAAGGGCTCAACAGCCACAATGCTGGCCAGAATGCTCGAGGCAAACGACTACAGTGTTGGATTATATACTTCACCGCATGTTGTCTGCCTGCACGAACGAATTGCGGTCAATTCAAAAGATATTGATGAATCACAAATGCTCGGCTTGATGAACCGTATCTACGCTCCCGTCGAAAAACTATCCAAAACGGAATCGCCAAGTTTTTTTGAGATTATGACAGCTCTTTCTTTTATGCACTTTGCAGATGAAAAAGTTGACATAGCTATCATTGAAACAGGCCTTGGCGGACGACTCGACAGTACCAATGTCATAAAGCCAAAGGTAGTCGGAATAACCAGCTTAAGTATCGACCATCAAAATCAACTCGGCGAAACTATCGAATCCATTGCAAAGGAAAAAGCCGGCATTTTTAAAGCCGGCGTACCAATTATAACCGTCAAGCAAACACCTGAAGCAATGAACGTTCTAAAAACTCATGCCCTTGACACTAAAGCACCACTCAGCGTTACGGGAAACGATATTGATTTTTCGTACAGGTTTGAAACTTCAAGAGAACAGGGACCTCATACGAGAATCTGCCTTACAACGCCGACGAGCAAATTTGAACATATTAAAGTACCACTGCCGGGAAAACATCAGGCAATTAACTGCGGTCTGGCTCTCGCTATGCTCGACAAACTAAAATCCAGTGGATACAACAAAATAGATGATGAGAAAACAGCCATAGGACTCAGCAATGTGTGGCTGCCCGGCAGAATGGAAATAATCTGTCAGTACCCAAGAGTTATGATAGATGCCGCTCATAATGCGGCAAGTATAAAAGCATTAATACATGCAATCGGCCAGAATACGCCTTATGATTCTATGGTGGTAATATTCGGCTGCAATCAGGATAAAGACATTAAAGGAATGCTTGAGCAATTGCAATACGGAGCTGATAAGGTGATATTCACGCGAAGTAATTCGCCAAGGGCAATGTCGCCAATTGAACTTGGTGATATGTTCTCGAAAATATCCAGCAAAATGTATCAGACCGCTTCGAGCTTAGGCGAGGCGCTTATGCTCGCCAAAAGTGCAGTTGGAAAAGAGGATTTGATTTGCATCACAGGCAGTTTCTATCTCATCGGGCAAGCCAAAACACGTCTGCAGCCACAATAAATAAAAGTTAAACTCTAAATCCTAAACAATATCCAATTGCCGAAATCAAAATTTTCAAAACAGAATATTTTGAACATCGCAAAATCAGGATTCAGGATTTCGACCTGACAAATTACGCCTGAGGGGATTCGAACCTCTAACCTTCGGTTTCGTAGACCGATGCTCTATCCAATTGAGCTACAGGCGCAAAACAAAAACCTGGAGAATTGTATCACAAATTCAAAAAATATCCACCATCAAGATGCTAATTTTTCAAAAACGAGCTACCGGGCAGCTGTTTTATCAGACCTTTAAGACGCAGCGATATTAAGCAGGCATTTATATTGCCAACAGCCAAATCAACCGCTGAAATCACCTGCTCTATGTGCTGCGGCTCGCCGGTTAAACTGTCATAAATCATCCGCTCATTTTCACTAAGATTCAATTGACTAACATCAAACAAAGGAGTTTGAAATTTTTCATCGGCTGCATCAGCTGACGATTTTGTATGCTCATTTAATTGCTCGCCAATATATCCGAGAGCTTCCATCACATCTTCAACAGATTCGATTAATCTTGCTCCCTGTTTTATCAACATGTGAGTCCCTTTACTTAAAGGCGAATCGATTTTACCAGGCACAGCCATCACTTCACGGTTACTATCCAAAGCCGCTCTCGCTGTAATCAAAGCCCCCGAGCGCAAAGCCGATTCAATCACAATTGTGCCAAGCGAAAGTCCGGCTATTATTCTATTTCGCTGCGGAAAATTTTCACTCATCGGCTCATAGCCAAGCGGCAATTCACTAATGCACGCTCCCGATTGGCTGACAAGTTCAAACAGTTTTTTATTTTCCGGCGGAAAAATATTTGCTAGGCCGCAGCCCTGAACAGCTATTGTTCTTCCCTCAGCTGACAATGCCCCCCGATGAGCAGCTGTATCTATTCCACGAGCCAGGCCGGACAAAATCGTAAAACCAGCCGAAGCAAGCAAATGAGCAAATCGTGAAGATTGCTGCTGGCCGTATAAACTACAACGACGGCTGCCAACTATCGCAATGCCAAGATTATCGCTCGAAGTTAAACTGCCCTTAATGTAAAGCACTGGCGGCGGGTCATAAATTCGTTTCAATAAAACAGGATAGCGTTTATCGTCAAGATTGATAAGCCATACATTGAGTTTGTCAGCCAAATCTAATTCAGCCGCACTGTCAAATTTATTTCGAGTAGCTGTTATTTTTTCAGCGGTCTTAAAACCAACGCCATCCACTTTGGCAAGCTCAGCAACCGATGCGCCAAGAGCTACATCTACTGAGCCAAAGTGTTTTAAGAGTTTTGCAAAAGTGGTTGGGCCAACTTTATCAGCCCTGATTAGCTCTAACCACTTTTGGATTTCAACTGAATTCTTCTCCCTCATCCTTCTCCACATTCCCCTTTTTGATTTTTTTTATTTGTTCAGCACTATAAAATTTTCCACGATTTATTCCGGGACATTTTTGAGCAGCTTCATTCCACGTATCCGGATTTTTCAAATTGCCCGCCCAAAATGGCCATGTTCGACACTGGCTTGGCCTGGCAGAATAAACAACACATCCTTTTCCTGTAGTGAGCTTGTCGAACCTATGGCCATTAATTTTCTGAAGGAATATGCAATCCTTATTAACCGGCTGCTCAATAATCGTTGTGCGAAATCCGATGCGTTTCAGAAATTTTTCTCGCAGTTTTTCAACTGTAATTTTCAGAAAATCAGCGAGCAGTTTAATTTCCGGCTTAGTAATCCAGATATAACCTTCATCGGGGCCGCTGCAGCAATTGCCGCATTGTTGGCATTCAAAATGCAGACCAGCTGCATACCAAAAAGTTTTGTTTTTATTTTTAGCCACTTATTTCACTGATCTTAGTTACTAGGAAGAGACTCAAAAAATTGGACACCATACGTAAAAAACATAAAAATAACAAACAATATCAAAAGCGATTGCACTATAAACCAAATTTTTTTTCTCGTTAATCCAAACAAAAAAAGTGGAAAAAACAAAATAACAGAATACAACACTGACATAAGAGGACAAATTACAAAATTATTGATGGTAGTTGGAGAAAGGTAGCTCCAGCCATATAGAATTAAAGGCCAAACAACAGTTAGAAAAAACCAGTGAAAAGTAGCAACAAAAAACACTATAGTTACTCCGGCAAAGATAAATACCGACAAAATAAATGGAGCATATCTTCTAAGCGTTACCATTTTCACGTTACCTCTATCATTATATTGGTCTTGACTCATAATCAGTATTTAGAGTGGTCAATCGTCAATTGAATCACCATTTCAAAACCGCACCAGTGTCAGCGCTGGTGGCCATCGCTGCGTATTTTCCAAGGCAGCCCTTAGTTATATTCGGTTTACGCGGCTTGAAATTCTTTTTACGCTCAACAAGTTCCGCTTCGGATAATTTGACATTCAAAATATTTTTCAAAATGTCAATCTCTATAACATCGCCATCTTCAATCAAGCCAATCGGCCCAGCCACCGCTGCTTCTGGACTAATGTGGCCAATACAAGCTCCTCTTGTTCCGCCGCTGAATCTGCCGTCAGTAATAAGTGCAACCGATTCGCCAAGACCGGCTCCCATAATATAGCTTGTCGGAGAGAGCATCTCCTGCATACCCGGGCCGCCCTTTGGCCCTTCGTAGCGAATTACAACAACATCGCCTGATTTTACTTTGCCGGCCAAAATTCCTTCGCAGGCCTCTTCCTGACTGTCAAAAATCACAGCTGGCCCACTATGAATCAGCATAGATTTTGCTACACCGGCCATTTTCACAACGCTGCCATTTGGAGCCAGGTTGCCCTTCAAAATCGCCAAGCCGCCGGTTTTGGAATACGCATTATCAAGGCAATGGATTACCTCGCTATTTTTAATTTTGGCATCAGCGATATTTTCGCCAAGCGATTTGCCAGTTACTGTAATGCAATCAGTATTTACAAGATTTTTAATTTTGCTGACCTCGTTTAGTATCGCACTTACGCCGCCAGCTGCATCAACATCAGCCATATGATATTTACTTGAAGGCGAAACTTTGCAAATATTCGGACATTTTGCGGAAATCGAATTGATGCGCTCAAGGTCATATTCAATACCAGCTTCATTTGCAACAGCAAGCGTATGCAAAACGGTATTTGTTGAGCCGCCCATAGCCATATCAAGAACAAGGGCATTGTCGAGCGATTTCTGATTTATAATATCCAGCGGCTTAATATCTTTTTCGAGCAAAGTCATTATTTGTTTGCCTGCTTTTTTGTAAAGTTCCTCTCGCCGGGGATTAACTGCAAGAATCGTCCCGTTTCCCGGCAGAGCTATTCCAATCGCTTCGCAAAGACAGTTCATCGAATTAGCCGTGAACATTCCAGAACAGCTGCCGCAGGTTGGGCAGCCCGTATGCTCCAATTCATCTAATTGTTCCTGGTCGATTTTGCCGGCATTGAACATCGCCACGCCTTCAAACACACTTATGAGGTCAACCGTTTCGCCGTCTTTGGTTTGGCCAGCTGCCATTGGGCCGCCGGAAACAAAAATAGTCGGGATATTCAGCCGAACCGCAGCGAGCAGCATTCCGGGAATGATTTTGTCGCAGTTGGGAATACAAATCAGAGCGTCAAAACAATGAGCTCTCGCCATCGTCTCAACGGAATCGGCAATAATTTCGCGTGAGGCAAGCGAATACTTCATCCCTGTATGCCCCATAGCAATGCCGTCACAAACAGCTATAGTGCTAAATTCAAGGCCAACTCCGCCGGCAGCTTTTACAGCTTCCTTGACAGTCTGGCCAACCTTATCGAGATGCACATGGCCGGGAACAATATCGCAGTAACTATTAGCTATGCCGATGAACGGCTTTTTAATATCATTATCACTTAATCCGCAGGCATGCAATAAAGCTCTATGCGGAGCCCTCTGGAAACCCTTTTTAACCACATCACTTCTCATTTTTTCGCCTTTCCGCAAAACCATTTCAAATTATAAGAAATTGATTCTAACTATATGCCGGCCACAAATAAAGGAAAAATCGGTTGTTTGCTGAAAAGACAATCTGTATAATCAAGGGCAGTTCTAATAATTGCTTTTTCCAAAGGAGATTATAAAAATGGTTTCAGAAAAGATTTTTCGTCGCCTGATTGCCCCGCTCGCCTGCCTGCTTTTGATAATAACCGGCTGCGCCACTACCAGCCGCAAACCAACTGATTTTGCACTGAAATTCGCTGAAAAAGACTCAACAACCTATAAATTAACGACAATATCGGAAAAAAGCGTTGAATTTGAAGGATTGGAAACCGAGCAGGGCCAGTTCAAAGGCGGCCGAAGCGGAAATGAAATTGAGATGGTATTTACACAGGAAATACAAGGCGTTGACGAAAAAGGCGAAGCGACCGCAAAAATTACAATCGAAAAACTGAAATATACAAAAAGAATTAAAGACAGCGTCATTCTAAATTTCGACAGCTCCAAAAAAGAAGATGCAAACAATCCTATGGCAAAAATAATCGGCCAAAGCTACACAATAAAAATCACGCCTGATGGAAAAATTACAAAAATCATCGCAGGACAAATGCGAGTAAAGTTCAAATCCAGAACCACCGAAAATAAAGCAGCATTGGAACTGTTCTCGAGGCAAGCCATCATTGACCGCCACGCAACAGCTGCCCTGCCGGCCAAAGATAAAAATCAGCTGCAAAAAAACGACAGCTGGCGCAGCATAAAAGGTTTGGAGTTCGGCTTAATGGGGCCAAAATCATACGAAAAAATCTACACAGTAAAAGATATTAAAAAAGAAAAGAAAAGCAGAATCGCTATTGTGGAAATGGATACGATTCCAACGGTAAAAACAGATGAAAAAACAAAAGATAAAACAACAGATTATTCGACAACATTCGACAATAGAGAAACATACACCGGAAAACTGAAACTCAATTTGACAAATGGAAAAATCCAGGAATATCAGGAAGAGCTGAATCTTCAATGGGTAGTTGCCGAACCGCTTGAAGATATTGAAACCGACAGAGCCCCGGCCGTAATCAGAATGTCAGTAATACGCAGCTATAAAATCGAAAAAATAAATTAGAGCAACTCCGAATGAAAGGGCTGGATTTGAGAACAACATTAATTGCTACGATTATTCTGGGTTTGAGTATTTTAGCCGGCTGTAATGCAGTTGGCAATTCGGCTGCGAATAAAAACCTGTTAACCGTTGATTTTCAAAAAGACAACGTTCTAAAATACAAATTTACCTCCCAAAAAGATATAACTATGGACTGGGGAAAGGTAAGCAAGGGAAAAAAACAGGGCAAAAATAAAATCGATAAATCATCCGAAACAATGGAAATGCTCATTTCCTATACGCCAACAGATGTAAACCCGTACGGATTGACAACTATCGAGGCAAAATGCGAATCAATAAAAGTCAAAAGAAGTAAAAGTAAAGCAAGACGCTCTTCAGGAAAAGATGCCGTTGAAACCGCTGCCGGTGAAACCTTCACATTCAAAATCGGCCCAACAGGAAAAATTGAAGATTACTCGCAACTCAATAAACTAATCCATAAGCTCGGCAAAAATGCGTTCACAAAAAGAGCTAACAGAGGAAGAGTTAAACAGCCGGATATGATAGCTGATTTTATAGCTTCGCAATGGTTCTTGTGGGATGCGGTCAGCAGTATTGAAAATTTCGATGGAATCTCAATCGGACAAAGCTGGAAATCAAAGTTATCTGCGCCAACGCCGATGGTAATGAAAACAGCGAGAGATGTAACATACACATTAAAAGAAATTCGCCAAACCGAGAAAGGCCAAATCGCCGTTATAACGAGCAGCTATTCACTTGCCGATTCAGCGCCGCAAAACTGGCCGATGCCGTATTCGGGAAAATTTCGGATGAGCGGAATGTTCGGATTTCTAAGGGGCTATAAAGCCCTCTCCCTTCAGGGCAAAGGCGAAGAACTATTTAATATCGATTCCGGCCAAATAGAAAAATATAATCAGAACTATCAGCTGCAAATCGAAGCTGTTTTTCCGATGGCTCTTGGCGAAAATCCGAAAATAATCATCGACCAAACGCTCACAATGCAGCTTATTAAATAAGTGAAATTTGTATCTCGTGAAACGTGAAGCGTGAAGCGAACAAAAAAACGGGATACGGGATACGGGATACGAATTATGGACCAGAAAAATCTGTGGGCGCCGTGGCGGATAAAATACATTCAGGATTTGAACAAATACGAAGACGGCTGTTTTATCTGCAAAGCCATTGAAGATAAAGATAAAGACGATGAAAATTTTTTATTGTGGCGAACGGCCAATTCGGTCGTAATCTTCAATCGCTTTCCATACAACAACGGCCATTTGCTAATCGCTCCCAACCGCCACATTGCCGATTTTAACGAAACAACCGAAGAGGAAATGCTCGAACTGACTTTGTTAATCAGGGATTGCCAGAAGGCACTTTCGCTCGCTGTAAATCCGCACGGATTTAACGTTGGAATCAATTTCGGCCGCTGCGCCGGAGCCGGCCTGCCCGGCCATTTGCACATTCACGTTGTTCCGAGATGGGATGGCGATACGAGTTTTATGAGCGTTTGCAGCGATACGGATGTTATCAGCCAGAGCTTAACTGAGCTTATGGAGCAGTTGCGAAATATCGGCAAAGAACACAACCTGCCAAATCTATAAAAAAACAAGGACAATATGACAAAACCTTTTTAGATTAGATAAGAGATAAGAGAGTCAACTCTCGTTTTTATATCTCGCAAAAATTGTATAATTAAGTTTTAGAAAACACCGGTGTTTGTTTATCCTTTCTTTGTCTTGCCATCCTTGACAGGTAATAGTGCCATCCAGCTTATCCAAGTGAGAGGTAACTAATTCATTGATAGCTGATGAGAAATCGAAACCTCCAGAGACACATTCATGACAAGGGCATTCAATTTTGAAGAACGCTTTGCTTTCTTGAGAGAATTCCACTTGTTGTGGTTTGGGGTTGCTTCTCTCGTCATTATCCTTAAAACTCATTTCAACACTTATATTTGTAACTTTGGGATACTTTTCTTTTAAGAGAGGCGCTCTGCGATATCCATCCCAATATCTCTGTTTTTGCTGTTCATATATATCTGGCTTTCTTCTACTCATAAAAAACATACCTCTCAATTCTTATTCAACTAACAATAACTATACAGTCTATTTATCAAGTTCCCGTTGGTTCTTCAATATTTATCCGCCTATGGCGGACAAGCCGCTCGCAATGACAGATCTTTCGACCCCACTCAAGGCAGGTGACATACACTTCACGTTTCACGAGCGACGAAATACGCTCTGCCTACAAACGA
The DNA here is from genome assembly GCA_023135865.1 of Planctomycetota bacterium. Lineage (GTDB taxonomy): Bacteria > Planctomycetota > Phycisphaerae > Sedimentisphaerales > Anaerobacaceae > JAGLSG01. The sequence goes on from JAGLSG010000025.1 coordinate 11,889, forward strand.
TATTTTTGCGATTGGCTGAAACGCTGTTTCTCGTAGCGGATGCCTTGGGCAATATTGTCGAGCAGTAATTTTACAAAGCGGTCAAGCTCAGTGTCTTTTTCATAATCAGCTTTCGCTATAAAATCAACACGCCCTGCCTTTAGTAATTCACAACAGGTCTTCTGGCCATGTGATTCGTCCGGCTGATAAACAGCTATAGCGTGGCCGCCGTTTTTTCGTATCACCGTCATACACGGAACATCCGTCAAGCCATCGCCAATATACAAAATGTTCTCAAACGGTATGGGACGGGCCGAAAGCGGCATATGTAGATTGATGCTCTCGCTCAAGTTTTCCTTGCCCTTGTTAATTCTGAAAATGAACTGCGTTTTCAGCGTGTCATTTACTATTACATTTGGAAAAGTAGCAGCTCCGTATTCATCGTAATAGTATTGAGAGGCAAAAACCTTATAAAAATGTTTGGCTATTACAGTTCCGGCTATTATCTCTTTTAAGCCGGCTGAAATTATGTAATGGCGAAGTTCTATATCGCTGCCGAAATTCTGACGGACATAATTATTTATCCTGCCAAAGTAGGTCTCAACTCCGGGGAAATAATTTATCCTGCCGGCCAGTTCCTTTAGATTTTCAGCGGTAACGGGAAATTGTCTGGCTTTTGATTTCTCCAACATCAAACGCATATAAGCCACAATCGTTTCGCCGTTTGTGCGTGCCGCCTCAGCATTAACCTCTTCCCAGAATTTATTGCCGTCCTTTATGCCGATTTGGGGCAAAACGGTGTATTCCTGCATCGGAAGCGGAGTCAGCGTGCCGTCAAAATCGTAAACAATCGCTACAACATTATGTCCAAATTCATCGCTCATAGATACATTATTTGCTTAAACTGGCATTTGTCAAATATCATTATCTAAAAAGCAATAGAAGATTGAATTTCATCGCAATTTACGTTATCTTTTGCATCTATGAAAAACGGACTAATTACGAAACGATTGCTCACTTCTTGTTTTGGCCTTGGCTGGCTACCGGCAGCTCCGGGTACTTTCGGCTCACTGCCGCCGGCAATAATTTTTGCATTATTATGCTACTTTCAATTGCCGTCTTCTTTGACAATAACTGTAATGGCGGGTTTGGTTTTGCTTGGAGCGGTAATTTGCGTTTTGTATTCACCGGCAGCAATTATTGCAACGGGAAAAAATGACCCATCCGAAGTTGTCGCTGATGAGTTCGCAGGCCAGGCAATAACTTTTTTGGCAATTGGCACACTTCCGAGCAGCCAGATTTTGCCGGCAGCTCTGCTTGGTTTTTTATTCTTCAGATTATTCGACATTACCAAGCCGTGGCCAATTAAAAAACTCGAAAAATTTCCGCTCGGCTGGGGAATACTCCTTGATGATGTGCTTGCGGGAATTTTTGCAGCAATTGCACTATTTTTGTGCAGCCGTTTCGGCATAATTGAATATCTAAGCAAATTCGTAATACATAAACCAATAATACTATTACAGGCAGCGGCACTTGGAGCGATTCAGGGATTTACGGAATTCCTGCCAGTCTCTTCCAGCGGACACCTCGTATTGTTTGAAAAAATATTCGGCCTAAAACCACACACCGCTGAAATGCTGCTATTCGATTTGACAACTCATCTTGGAACGGTGGCAGCTATTTTAATCGTTTTGCGTAAATCAATTTTAAGCTGGCTGAAAAACCTGTTGAAATTTCGGCAATACGGCGACAATCCAATTCAAATTTACAAACGAAATCCGGGCGTGCATTTTTTAACGCTGGCCTTTATTACCACTGTCGTAACGGTGGCAATAGCTCTTGTTTTCAAAGATTATTTTGAATCCGCACGAGCCAGTCTCAAAACGGTTGCAGTTATGTGGCTGCTCACAGCTACTCTGCTTTTAATCACCGATTACCGAAAAAAAACTCGGCTGGGTTTGCGGCAACTCGGAATTACAGCAGCGATTATAATCGGCATCGCTCAGGCAGCTGCAATTATGCCGGGAATTTCGCGAAGCGGAGCAACCATATGTGCAGCAATTTTAATCGGCCTGCATCGCAGATGGGCATTGGAATACAGTATGCTAATCGGGGTTGTTGCAATAATGGGGGCAACTGCAGTTGAGTTTGCAGAAAATTATAACAAAATATCAGCCGGCCAAATGCCGCTTGCCGCCTTTGCAATCGGAGCTGTCATATCCTGTCTCGTGGGAATAGTAGCTCTAAAACTGCTGATTAAGAGTTCGAGGAAAGCTAACTTGAAATTTTTCGCTTTCTATTGCTATATTTTAGCCGCTTTTGTGCTGGTTTATCTCTTGAGATAATTTCTAATCTGTGCGAAAATGCTGCGTTGCCTGACATAGTTGGCTTATGTAAATTCAAAAAAGGAGGTAGAGATGGCTATTGAAGCACCGGTAAGTAAATTCAGAAAAAATAATATCTTAATTTACATTCTTATCTGCATAGTTTTTGCCGCCTGGTTCGGCTATGATGGTTATTGCAATAAAAAATTCGAGCAGGAACACAGCTCAGCTGACGGAACGCCGGATAGTACTTTGGTTTTCAATAAAAAATCTCCGCCATTTTTCATCGGAGCAGCTGTTCTTTTCGGAGCATACCTGTTAATAATAAGGAAAAAGAAAATCACAGCTGACGAAAATGAACTTGTCCTTTGCAACGGAAAAAAAATTCCTTACAACTCAATACAAAAAATAGATAAAACACATTTTGAAAAAAAGGATTTTTTCGTAATTACATATAAAGATGAAAACAGCAAAGAAATAAATCGTAAAATAAGCGGTAGGAAATACGACAATATAAAAGCAGTTCTCAATGAAATCGTAGCAAAAATAAGCTAAACGTAAACAAAGTTATAATTAAATAAGTATAAGGAAAAAACAAATGAATTCCTGTGTCGTTGGTTTGCAATGGGGTGATGAGGGCAAGGGTAAAATAGTAGATGTTCTTGCCGAGCAAAGTGATATTGTGGTTAGATACTCTGGCGGAGCAAACGCCGGCCACACTGTGGTTATAGCAAATGAAAGTTTCGCTCTGCACCTTCTGCCAAGCGGCTCGGTTCGGCCAAATACCACATGCGTAATCTCAAATGGCGTAGTAATCGACCCCGATTGCCTGCTCAACGAAATCAAAACACTTGCCGAAAAAAATATCACTTTGGATAGCCGACTATTTATAAGTGAAAATGCCCACGTTGTGCTGGATTATCATAAGCAGGAAGACCAGCTTCGCGA
>JAGLSG010000026.1 GCA_023135865.1 Planctomycetota bacterium
TATTTCTACAAGGACAGCTATTTTGTTGATTTCAGAAAAACTGACCGGAACGCCTAAACTTGGTGTTGTTGTTCCCCATCTGCCCGGGCCAAGTAAGATGGTTGGCATAACTTCTCTGCTTATTATTTGTCTATTTAGTTTGCCTATCACTCTTGCGATGCTGTATTTTTGCGAGATAGAAGCTTCCACATAGGCCTGCGGCTCAATATAAATAATCCTTCTTATTTGCTGGGAAATGCAGCCACCCATAGTAAAGCCGCTCGAAGAAAACAAAATGTTATCTGATTTAATATCCTTTGGAATTTGAACATTGGCTTTTAATCCTTTTGTTTGCAGAGGCCTGCACTGAACAAGATTAATTCTGAATGAATCATCATCTATAAAGTTGATTGTAAATTCCACATCAACGGGATATTTGTAGTTACTCTCCAGGGTTTTAAGCAGCTTTTGCATTACTTGTGTGAAATTAGTTTTCGACAGAAGTTTTTCGAATGTCAGTAGCCACGCTCTTTGAGTATTTAAGCCAAGCTCTTTTATTTTTCGTTCAAGCTGCAGGTCTTTGGTAGCCAAAAGTTTTAGATTTATTTTTATATCTTCTTTTAATAAATCAGAAAAATCAACCGTACTAAGGCAATTCTGATTCGTATCGAGCAGGTCAACTTTATGCTGAGAAAATTTTGCCGCATCAGCTTTTTTGCCGTACGGACGAAGCAATGGCTTATCTAAGGCGATTATCTGGGGGTAATCATCTTCAACTCTATCTACTGCTCGTGTTCCAAGCCCGAATACCAATCGCAGCATGCCAGCTGTCGGGTCAAGTTCACGGTTCCATACAAAAGTATTATACGAGACACCAACGCCGGCCAGGTCGGGGAAAAAATATCCGTTTTTGTAAGAGCCGGATACTCTCTGAACAAGCAAAGCCATCTGCTCATCCTGCTGGTCGAGTCCTCTTTGCAGGCGGTATTCAAGAGCGTTGGCATCCATAGTGCTTGCATAAACCCTTCGCACGGCCTCTTCAAATTCGTTATATCTTTGCTGCGGGTCTCCCTGATTTACGAGAAACAAACTTTCGTACTTTCCGGCAAATGCGTTTCCGAAAGAATCTTCAAGTAAGCTGCTTGACCGAACAATGATTGGGCTTTGGCCGAAGTATTCTATGATTTCCTGAAATCTTTCGCGAATCTGTTCCGGGAATTTACCTCGCAGAATATTTTCTTTCATTTCCGGAGCTGTTTCAAAATATCCGTTTCTGGTTTTTTGCTTCATAAGCAATTTCCACCAGCCGTTTTCAACTATGTAGCTGTAGAAAATATCTGAGCCAACGTAAAATGAATCGTGCGATTCGAGATTGTGATTCCAGTCGAATGATTTGTCTTTCGAGAGGATTTTTTGCGCAAGGAGCATTCCAGCTGCTTTTCCACCAATAAAGCCGCTTCCAACCAGCCGACTTTTAATATCCATCAAATCTTCGAGAGTAAAGTTGTCCTGGGCAAGTTGTGAAATTCTTTTTTCACGGCCAATCATTATTCCGCATAGTTTTTTGACGAGTTCTTTGGTTTTTTTAGAATTTGATTCGATTTCTGTTAGATTGTTCGCTTTAATAAACAGCCGGTCCCAGTGGTCGAGAAATCTCGCTGAATCTCCCGGGCTTTTTTGTGAAATGTGAGACAAAAGTTTGCTCGCATCAATACTGCTTATTACCGGCGTGAATTTTTCGCCATGTTGCATATGCGGCAAAAACATCGTAGGCGAATATCGCTTCCATACTTTTAATGGATGGACATAAAAGTTTTCTTCAAAATCATAAACATCCAACAGTAATTGAGTTGTTTCGCGAATGCGGGCGATGGTTTGAAATGAATGGTGGTTTCGCAATATGGCAAAGTAAGCAATTGTGTCCAGCTCAAAAAGATAGGGACACGTTACCATAAAAAAATTACCAACCATAAGGTCGGTAGCCCAAGCGCTCAGTAAATCGGATAAACAATCAAATACATAATAAGCTTCAATTCCTTCACTCGATATGATTGCGTGAACTTGTGTGGAAAAACTTTCGAATCCGCTTTTTGCATCAAGTTGATATGTTGTTACGCCCAGCTGGTTTTCGATAAGTGGCTTGTGATGCGCAAACCGCATATAGACAACGTTTCGTCCGTTTTCAAGTGCTTTGTCCACATAGGGAGCAACAAAATGATTATAGTCTTCTATGCTGTCAACCTGCCAGACTATGTTGTCGCCTTTTTTTATATTGCAGAGTATTTTATCGAGATTTTCAAATCCTGTACTTGCCCATGCTGTCATTTTTTCTTACCGTACCTTTTCGAATCAATGTCTAACTCTTTAACTTTATATCTTACAATTCTTGCTGTGGTTTTTAGGTCTCTCGCAGTAGCTGCCAAATTTCCGTTGCATCGCTTGAGTGCATCAATAATCAAATCGCGTTCGAACAGGCAAATTTTTTCTGTTAGTGAGCCGACCCCGATAGTATCGGATGCATCTGAGGTTTGCAGTGTAGGTGGCAAATGGTGCCCGTGAATGACTCCATCGCTGCTTAACAGGACTGCTCTTTCTATGCAGTTTTCAAGCTCTCTTACATTTCCCGGCCAGTGATACGAAGTCATCATATTAATGGCTGGCGTACTTATTCTGCGAATATCTTTTTTTGTTTTCTTTGCGTGTCGCTCAACGAAAAAAACTGCCAGCAGAAGTATATCATCTTTACGGTCCCGAAGCGGCGGCAGTAGAATCGGAAAAACATTTATTCGATAATATAAATCCTGTCGAAAAGTGTTTTTATCAACCGCTTTTTCAAGATTGCGATTCGTAGATGTGATAATCCTGGCATTTGTTTTCAGTGTCCTGTTACTTCCAACCCTTTCAAATTCTTTTTCCTGCAGAACTCTTAACAGTTTGACCTGAATAGCTGGCGAAAAATCACCTATTTCATCGAGGAGTATAGTTCCGTTGTTTGCTTCTTCAAGGCGGCCTTTTCTGGCTTGTATAGCGCCGGTAAAAGCGCCCTTTTCATGGCCGAACAATTCGCTCTCAAGCAGATTTTCATTTAGCGCAGCGCAATTAATTTTTATAAACGCTTCATTGTTTCTTGAACTTGAAAAATGTATAGCATGAGCTACCAGTTCTTTGCCGGTTCCTGATTCGCCGCGTATAAGGACAGTTGTGTCGCTATTTGCAACCTGATGAATTTGATGGTATATATCTCTCATCGCATTTGAATTGCCTATTATATTTTCAGGACGAAATTTATCTTCGAGTTCGTGACGTAATCTGAGATTTTCGTTCTCCAGCCGCTGACAGCCGATGGCGGCTTGCCTGCGAGCTCTTAGGTCATTTGCAATCATACTTGCCACAATGCTTAATATGCGCATTTCCCTGTCCAGCGACGCTGTTTCTTCAAATGGTCTATCAACTGAAATCGTTCCAATTACATCATTGTCAATTGAAATGGGAACGCAGATAAAACTTAAATCTTCTTTTGTTACATTCCATCTTTCAAATCGATTTAGAAACAGCGGCTCCTGTGAAACTTTTGGAATGATTATTGATTTCCCGGTTTGCATAACTTTGCCAGTTACGCCTTCACCTATTCGGTATGTGATTTTACGGCTTTGCTCATGTGAAATATCGTGAGCGGCTTCAACCCTGATGTCATTTCCGTCCGGCGAAAGAATGGTAATTGTTCCTCTGTTAAATCCGAGCTCCTTGTCAAGCGTGTGCAGAACTGCGGTAAGGGTTTCCTGCTGGCCGGTTCCAGAGGTGAGCATTTGGCTTACCCTGTAAAGAGTTTCGAGTTGTGGTGCCGGCTGCAGAATGCACGCTTTGCCATTTTGTATGGTTACTGTTTTTTTTGTCATATTGAAAATCCTAATTATTTGTAATCTGACATAATTGTAATATTTATTGCCTGCATAGCAAGTTAGTTATTCTTATAAAAATTATAAGTTAAGGACTGCTTTTCTTAACTCCTTAATTAACAGCCGGATATGGGTTTTTAATTTAGCTTTGGTTGTTAGGATAATTTTCTATATCTTTGTATTTTGCCTTCGCTGGATAGACAAATATGTAATACCAATATAGCAAGTTACAATTTTGTCATATAGTAGCTGCCGTTTTTTGCTGTGCTAAATTGCATATCTCTTTGTAAAGCAAGGGTTTATAGCTTTGTTTTTG
>JAGLSG010000027.1 GCA_023135865.1 Planctomycetota bacterium
AAGAAATCAGGTCGCTTTTAGCAATTCATTGTGGCAACGAAACTTAAAGTTTAAAACGTAAAACTCAAAGCCAAAGCTCAAAGTTAAAAACTTGCACTCGACTCTAAAACCGGCCATTAGTAATTTTGAATTTTTAGCTATGGTTTTTAGTTTTCAGCTTTAAGTTTTAAACTTTTATTCACAGCTGTTTTAATTCTGTTCAGGACAGGTTTAGTGCTTAGGTTTTTTTTGGTTCTTCTACTACTGCTGTTCTTTTAATTTCTGCTTTAGCTGCTGCATTCGTTCGCGAATCTCCAAAGCCATTTTGCTGTTCGGAAAATCACGTGTAATTTGCTGGCCGGCTTCGATTGCTTTTTCCCATTGACTTGCTGAAACAGCCATCGAAAATTGTACGCCGAGATTATGTAATTTGGTTCTGAAAACACCGCTGGCCGCTTCCTGAAGAGCTAATCCTTCATTAGGTGTGAGGTATTGGTCAAGTTCTTTCAAAAGTTCCAAGCTGCGGTCGGTGGCCTGACGCTTCACGGCATCATCCCAAGCCGTTAGAAGTATTTTTTTACGCTCATCTTTTTTGTTGAGCAGTTTTTTCCGCATTGCTTTTGCGCTTTCAAGATCGGGATACACTTCAATCAAACGCTCAATCTGTTCACTGGCTTTTAGCCACTGATGGCCTTCAAATAATTTTTCAATGTGCGCTATGATTTGGTTAGCCCTGCCAATATCGGTTGCGTCGCGATATTTGTCAGCTTCATCTCGCAACTGCTCGGCAAGCTCCTTGTAATCTTCCAAATGCAAAATGTCTTCAATAATTTTATAAGTAGCTTCAAAATCCTGCTGATGAAGTTTATCGAAAACGGTTTCGCGAAGTGCCTGTATGTCGGCCTCTCTGAACGCAACAGATTTAGCTGTCTCGCTGAGGTGAGTATTCTGGCTAATCTGCGTTAATACGCCGCGATGCTTCTCTAGTGTATTTACAATGTTTTCAATTTTTGTGGCGGCCTGATTTAGCACCGTGAAAATTTGAATCACTTTCGAGAGCACCGCAAGAACAGCAGCCAGCAAAGCCAATCCGCCGAGAAAAAACACGAACTGCAGTACCGAACCGGGCCTTTGGTTACGAAAAATGTCGGTAAAAACCGCAAGAATCACGATAGCCGCAATCGCAACACACATAATTATCAGCTGCTTTTTAAAACCTTTCATTGCTCCGTTCCTTCCAAGATTCATAGCTGCCCCTCCTTAAAAAACTTCACAATCAAAATACAATATAATATGATATGTTTAAGCTGAGTTTGTGTCAATCACTTAAAAGAAAGGCCGTTAAAATGCACACAAGATTAAACACTAAATAAAAATGTAGAATGTAGAATTTAGAATTGCGGAATCCCTTTATGGAACTTCCTTAATTCAAAACTTAACACTCAGAACGAGCTAACAACCTGCAACAAGCAAATATTAAACAAGCACTAATATCTAAATCCTAAACCTGTTCTGAGCAACTTGTGGTGAGTGAAATCGAACCAAGTCGAAAGAGTGGGAATCCAGCAGCACGAATTTGGCTCTGGATACCTGCTTACGCAGGTATGACAAGTCGAATCGGTCAGTTTGAGTTATTACCAAAATTCCAATGCTCAAATTTCCGAAACGTCTTGTTTTGAACATTAGGATTTTGGTAATTGGAGCTTGTTTAGAATTCTTGTCCCGTCGTAGCTTTCTTGCCCTCCATAGTTTCGACGAAGGATGGAGCGAAGACGGATAGGGTTTAGGATTTCTCATTTTCAATCAAAAGTGGCATAAATGAATTAAGAATTGAGAATGCAGAATTGAGAATTATGGAATCCCTTCGGGATGGATTTCAATCAAAATCGTCATAAAAATTGTCAAATTTTGGGGTAATTTTTGGGAAAATATGGTGTTTTTTCGGGTCGAAAAAATGGGTTTTTAGAGGTGTTTCGTTGTTTTTAGTACTGAAAAGCCGGTTTTGCGTCAATCAAAACAGCGATATTCGCCAAAAAGTGGTTAAAAAGTAGTCAAAAATTGTCATTTTTTGTCAATTTTGGTCAAAAATGAGCAGGAATTTACCGTTTTTTGTCAAAAAAGAGCCAGTTTTTTCAGGGGGTATGTCGTTTTCAATCGATTGTTTTGGAAAGTTTTTCGGGCGCGAAATTAACCACGGATTACACAGATTTCACTGATTAAAATGGCAGGAATTTAACCACGAATTTCTCGTATTGCGTTTTCGAATTGTCGTTAAAAAAAGCTGTTTTAATTTTCGGAATTTAGGAGTAGAATCCTAACGAGTCAGCAAAAAGTAAAATAGACAAGTGGCTGAAAAAATTGACGATTTAAAAAAGACAATATGCCAATTTTTAATGATATAAATTTAGATAATTGGAAAGAGTCGGAAATTTGGACAGATAGTCTTTGGATAATTCCCAAAAGGGACAACTCGGGGAAACACAACGGTTTTTACCACGGCAATTTTGTGCCACAAATTCCTCACCAGCTTATTTTACGATATTCAAAGAAAGATGAAATTATTTTTGACCCATTCGTTGGAAGCGGAACAACAGCTTATGAAGCGGAAAGTTTAAAAAAAAATTTATTGGCATAGACATCCAGGAACAACTTGTTAAGCATATCCAGGGCAAAGTTAAGCCAAAAGAAAATTTTTGTGATTTAATTGTCGGGGATAGCGCTAAGCCGAAAATCTTTGAAAAAGTAAAAGATGTTTTAGTAAAACAAGAAAGAAAAAGTATTCAATTAGCCATTTTGCATCCTCCTTATGCGAACATAATCAAATTTAGTGATTTGGATGGTGATTTATCCAATTCAAAGTCACTGAATGATTTTTTAGGCAGGTTTTCTTTTGTTTTAAAGAATACCATTGATATTTTGGAGAAAGGCCGATATTTAACTATAGTGATGGGCGATAAATATGCTGCTGGCAGATTCCGCTTGGCTTTTATTGCTTAAACGAAGCACAGAAGTTGGGTCTAACCCTAAAAAGTATTGTTATCAAAAATATGGAAGGCAATCGAGCAAAGCAAAACAAAGAGGGTATTTGGCGTTATCGGGCGCTTTCGAGCAATTATTATATTTTTAAACAATTTCAATATGCATAATAATACAACTTATTCCGAAGCGATAGAAAAAGTGATGCTAAATAATGGTTATTTTGCACCATTGAAGCTTCTGTATAAAGAAATTTGGAATCATAAGGACAAGTCAAAAATTGTCGGCAAAACTCCTGATTATACAATACAAGAGAGGGTTCAGCGAGATGGAAGATTTACAAGGATTGGTTTAGGCGTTTATGCTTTGACAGAATATTTGGATAAACTACCGAAGCAAATTGAGCCAAAGAATGAAAAAGAAAAAACCAATAGAAAACATGCCGAAATGCAAGGGATGCTTTTGGAAATCGGGAATTTTAGATCAGAAGTTAAAAACACATATACAAATGATAAAAAGTGGGTATTCCAAAATAAAACACTGGGTAGTTTGGCAACGCTTGGTATGGTACCAGCTTTTACTTATGAAAGAATTTTGAAAGAAAGTGCGAGTTTTGCCGATGTCATTTGGTTTAATAATAGGGGTTTCCCGTACAAAATTTTTGAAGTTGAACACTCAACAGATTTTCGCGACGCTTTTGTTAAGTTTATGGAATTGCAGGATTTTATTACTGAGTTTTGTTGTGTGTCTTCAAAAGACAGAGAAATAAAATTTGAAAGGGAAAAAAGTAAAGTTGCTTTCAAAGCAATTGGTGACAGATTGAAATTTTTAACCTACGAGCAAGTGGAAAATGATTATCAAAATACCTTGAGAGAACATTATATATAATTTAATGGAAAGCAAATAGATGATTTACAATATTGATATAAAAGCCCGAGTTGAAAGTAATTTAGATCAAGGGGTATTAGAAGAACAATTAGTTATTGCATTACACAATACAGAAAATCAATATTCAAAATTTGACGGGGTAGATAATAATTTAGAAGTAATAGAATATGAATTAACAGAAGCAAAAGAAATTTGTCCTCATTGCGAAGTTGAGTTAATATCAAAAATGTTCGATACAGACGGTGCGAATTTAGTCGAATGTAATGTCTGCGAAAAATGTGGATATGGTTCCAAATAAGGAATTAAAATTTAGCGAGGTACAATAATTTTATGCTTACAGTAAAAGTTCATATCGATAAAGAAACGCGAAGAGATATAAAAGATACTTATGGTAAAGATAATTACGATACTGTGGATAGTGTAGTAAATGACATTATTAACAGATATTTGGATGTTGAGCATTTTGACCCTGAATTAATTTTAGAATAAAATTCTAATTATAAGATTTGCAAAGTTTGTGTGGAAATATGATAAAAACACATTCAATAGTTTTATTTAATCAAAAGCAGATTCGCCGATTTTATGACGAAAAAAAAGAGCTTTGGTACTTTTCAATCGTAGATGTTATCGAAATCTTAACGAACAGTAAAAATTCGGCAGTTTACTGGCGAGTATTGAAAAAACGTCTAAAAGATGAAGGATCTGACCAAACCGTTACAAAATGTAACGGTTTGAAAATGCTCGCTGCTGACGGCAAAATGCGACTAACAGATGTGGCTAATACAGAAACTCTTTTGAGACTTATTCAATCAATTCCATCACCAAAAGCAGAACCCTTCAAACTGTGGCTCGCAAAGGTCGGATACGAACGAATAGAAGAAACCGAAAACCCGGAACTCACTTTCGACAGAGCAATGAAAACCTATCTGCAAAAAGGTTATTCAAAAGAATGGATAAATCAACGATTAAAAAGTATCGAAGTTCGTAAAGAATTAACCGATGAATGGCACGAAAGGGGAATGAAAAAAGGGCTGGATTACGCGATATTAACAGACGAAATCACAAGAGCATGGGCTGAAAAAAGTGTAAAAGAATACAAAAAGTTTAAAGGATTGAAGAAAGAAAATCTAAGAGATAATATGACAAATCTCGAATTGGTATTGAATATGCTCGCTGAAGTTTCAACAACAGAAATATCCAAAAAGAAAAAACCAAAAGGACTGGAAAGCAATAAACAGATTGCAAAAAAAGGAGGACTTGCAGCGAAGAAAGCAAGATTGGAAATAGAAAAACAAACAGGCGAAAGCGTTATAACTTCTAAAAACCCAAAATTTTTGAAAGCAAAACAAAAACATGTCTTACCTGATAATAAATAACCAATCTCATAAGGTTTTCAACGAAGATATAAACAAAATATCAGCGAAAGTTCAAGGCGATATTTTATATTTAGACCCACCCTATAATCACAGGCAATACGCAACCAATTATCATCTACTCGAAACTATTGCTAAATATGATAATCCAATAATTCACGGCAAAACCGGTTTGCGGGAATATCAAAATCAAAAATCGTTTTATTGCTCAAAAACACAAGTAAAAAAAACATTTAGAGATTTAATTCTGAAAGCAAAAGTAAAATATATATTTTTGAGCTATAACAATGAGGGATTGATGACTCTGGATGATATAAAAGAAATAATGAGTTCAAGAGGGAAATATGGATATTTCACTAAAGATTATCACCGATTCAAGGCAGACAAATCGGAAAACAGAGAATATAAATCCAATAAAACTGTTGAGTATTTGCATTATGTAGTTTGCAGCTAATTTGAAATTTAGGTTTTGCGAGCAAGAACAGGGCTAACCGATTACGCAATGCGAAATTGCCTTGATTAACAAAATGGGTTCCGCTTACGACCGAACAGGCAAAAACAAACGTTGTTAGAAAACGACAACCGTGTTTATAAAAAACAACAATAGACATAAATGCCCTATAATAAAGCATTTATAAGTGCAAATAAAATAGCCACAATTTCAGGCGTTGATTTTTCGCAACACGCCGCCCTAAACCTTATAAAAAGTGCCACTCAAAAAGCAGAAACAAAGCACAATAACAGCACAACAAAGCAACTATATCAATGAATTTAGAGGGTAGCCGCAAAATAAAGCTAAAAACTAAATTTTTATACGACCAGGCACAAGCTTTGCACGTATACTACAATAGTAAGAGGAGATACGTGGAATCCCCAAGTAAATCGATGTAAAAGACGTAGACGTAAGAGGAGAGATGGAAGATGGAAATAACAAAAATAGAGGAGAAAATCAACGAACTCGTCAAAGAGTTCAGCGGTGCGCCGAGACCAAATACCGTAAGGATTATTCCGGTAGGAAAAAAACAAACTCAAAATAAACCTGCAAAGAAAACCGCAAACTCTCTGCAGGAATCACTGAACTATCTGAGAGTCTGCATTAAATATCAAATTTTCGATATAGAGGCAACTCGCAGAGAAAACAAGTATCTAAGAAAAATGCTCGACAGCAAAAAGAGCTAATTTCAGCGAAAAAAAAGTGTGAAATGTACGAAAGTGCGAAGGGTTGAGATTGCTTCGCTTCGCTCGCAATGACATAAAAACAAACCCTGCCATAGTGATGGCAGGGCTAACCAAATCACGCAATACACATCATATAAAATACCGCTCCTTGGCAGGAGGGGCTCTGTTGGGAACTAATCACGCAATACACATCACGCATAACGCAATACAAAAAATCCGTGGCTAAATTTTTCTGCTCTTTTAATCAGTGAAATACTACTCTGCGAAGTATCGCTACGTAGCACGAGTCAGTGGTTAAATAAAACAGATTTCTCGACTACGCTCGAAATGACAGAATTGCCCCAGCCACATCCATTCGGCTACGCTCAGGACAGGGGTGGCAGGGCTAACCAGACTTCGCTCCAATGGACTTCCGCTTTCGTTAAAACTTCGGCGAGACAAGACGACGCGACAAGCCAAAAACACAATATGAAATACCCATAATAAAATACCCCTCCTTGACAGGAGGGGCTCTGTTGGGAACTAAACACGAAACACACTTCACGGGCAATGAAATACAATCCTTGACAAAATAAAAAAAATGTGCGCAAATAATCCATGAATGGGGAAAGCAATACAACAAAATGGGGAATGGAAATGAAAAAATATCACAGAAGCTGTGCAGCAAAAAATGTAATCGTAATATCAATACTAATAATTTTCTGCAATTTGTCAGCAAAAACAAAAGCAGAACTCGTCGCTCACTGGCGATTCGATGAAGCAAACGACCTGACCGCTTACGATTCATCAACTAACGGCAACACAGCAATAATAAACGACTCAAACGGCGAGCCGAACTGGGTAAACGGAAAAATCGGCTATGCACTCAAATTCAATGGAATAAACGATTCAGCACAAGCAGCAGATGTGCCAAATCTTAATCCGCTGCAACTGACAATAGCTGCGTGGATAAAATTAGATACCTCGCCAACCGCAGTTGGATACGATATGTGGGTGGTTAATAAATATTCCGACAGCACCGATACCGGCTATGCACTGCTGGTAGATACATACTACAGCGAAGACAGAGTGGGGTTCTATATTGCCGATAGCAACAGCACAACGCGGCTTAGAAGCAACAGCGATATTGCGATCGATACGTGGTATCACATAGCAGCAACTTATGACGGCTCAACAATGAAAGTCTACATCAATGGCGAGGAAGATAATTCGGCTTCGCACATAACCGGAATATCAACTTTCAACGAACACCTTTTTATCGGCGGAAGCAACACAGATTCGCTCTACTTCGATGGAATTATCGATGAAGTTCGCATCTACGACAGCAATATGACACAAGAGCAAATCGCTGGTTTGATGGCTCCGGAGCCGATTTGCGGCGATTTTGGCCATCCGTATCCGCTCGGCGATTTTGACAATAATTGCAGAGTAAATATGCTCGATTTCGCCTTTTTTGCCGATAATTGGCTCAAATGCACCGCACCACAATGCGATTAAAATCGTCAAAGCCGTTAAAACCAAACAAAATGCCGCAAAACCACATTTCGCTTGACAAAAGGGTATATAATTTGGTAAGGTAAGTAAATAGAATAGGTGGGCTTTACCATCTTAAGGCGGACAAAAACGGTTATCTTTGAATTGCCCGTGGGCAACGGTTTGGTGCCCTGATTAAGTACGAGTCGGAAAAATTCGTCGCCGAATCAGGCGGATTTGACGTGTATGGCCAGTGGGTGATTGACCGGCAGCTTTGAATTTAAGTAGCTTGCCGCATGCTTTGCGGATGCTGCATTAACAATTTGTAAGGAGGAGTACTGTGCACAGAAAATTATCCTTTTCGGTTTCTCTTGTTTTACTTACGATTTTTACCGTAACAGTTCAGGCCAATCTGCTTTCCAATCCCGGCTTTGAAACCGGCAGTGGCGCGGACGCTGATGTCTGGGTGGAGTCAGGCGATGCAAAACGCGAAAGCTGGGGCGATTTCGCCGAGCTTGGAACCGGCACATGGGGTATTGGAATAATGGACTGGAGCGGCGCAAAAGACGGCGAGGTCTATCAGGACGTTAGCGGCATAACACCAGGCACACAATACCAATTTGACATTTGGACAAAAAGGGATGGCGGAGATGTAACAGGTATCTACTATATGACGCTTGAGTGGTATGCAGATGACACCTACATCAGCGAAAGCTCACAGAACATTACCCTTGTAGATAGCTGGGTTGAAAAGTCATTCATTGCTACATCCCCGGGTAATGCGAATAAAGTTCGTGTTCTGTTCGGACAGGATGCGTCTCAATGCGGTAAGTGGGATGACGCAAGTTTTATTAAATCTATAATACCAACTGCCAGTAATCCAAGCCCAGCTGATGACAGCGAAAATGCGGCAAGTGAACCTTCGCTTAGCTGGTCGCCTGGCGATTATGCAGTTTCACACGATGTGTATTTCGGCAGTAGTTACAATGACGTAAACGATGCCGGAACTTCTTCAGGCGTATACAAAGGAAACCAGGAACCAAACAGCTACTGTCCCGCAGCACTTACGATAGGCCAGACTTACCATTGGCGAATCGATGAGGTCAACGGCCCAAATACCTGGAAAGGCGATGTCTGGAGTTTCACCGTTCAAACAAATATGTTACTCAATCCCGGCTTTGAAAACAATGGCGGCGTTAGCGGAAGCGGTGCTGTTCACTGGACGAACACAGAAGAAGCAGGCATTGAAACATGGGCTGCGCACAATGACAGCTGGGGAATGGCAATTGTCACATGGAACGGCGACGGAACCGGCGATGTCTATCAGGAGGTTGATGTAAGGCCTGCTGAATCATACACCTATGCTATCTGGACATTGCGTGATGCCGACACTCTGAGCGGTAATTTTTATATGAAAATCAAATGGTACAACGGCGAAACTTATCTCGGAGAAAACTCACAGAATATTACTATCCCTTCGGATAGCTGGATTCAGCAAACCATTGAGGCCACGTCTCCGGCGGGCAGCAATACAGCTCGCATCATATTCGGCTCCGTCAATATCAACAGAGTTGGCAAATTTGATGATGCAAGTTTTAGTGGGCCTGCACCAATCGTTGCCAACAACCCAAGCCCTGCTGACGGGGCGACAGGTGTGAATTCCTATGCAGACCTTATCTGGTCGGCGGGACGCGAAGCTGCTTCGCACGATGTGTATTTCGGCACCGATTACAATGATGTAAATCAGGCAACGGCAAATTGGCTTGACGGCGATGTGAACAATAACGGCCAGGTCGATTGGGACGATTTATTCGTAGCCGCCGAGCAGTGGCTAACTAATCCCGGCACTTCGCAGCCGTCGGCAGATCTAAATGACGACAATAATGTAAATCTCGCTGACTTCGCTATCATAGCGGACGACTGGATGGCCAGCTCAGCGTTCAAAGGCAATCAGGCCGAGATGAGATTCGATCCCGGCGTTATGGACTTTAACACTACATACTACTGGCGAATTGATGAGGTCAACGGCCCAAATACCTGGAAAGGCGATATATGGAGCTTCGCAACAGGCGGGCCAATCACACTCAATCAATCGTACGGAATTAATATCCACGCACCACAGGCACCAAACCTGGACTATTTACTCGATGAGGTCGTGGCCTGCAAACTCGGATGGGTGCGCGTCGATTTCAACTGGGATGCCATAGAGACCAGCCAGGATAATTTCGACTGGAGCATTCACGATGCACTCGTTGCAGCTGCTAATACTCGTGGTCTGCGCATCTTCGCAACGCTTGCCTATACGCCTGACTGGGCAACCAGCGGTTCAACACTCTACGGTGTACCCGACAACCCAGCTGACTGGTACGACTTCTGTTATCAGGCGGCTTTGCGATATGAGGGCGAGATAGAACACTGGGGTATGTGGAACGAGCCGGATCTGGCTTGGCAGGGTACACGCCAGCAATACATAGATATTATTCTCATCAACGGTGCTGATGCAGTCCACGCCGCTAACCCGGCTGCAAAGGTCTGCGGCCCGGAACTGGCGCAGTATTATAACGAATGGTATTACTGGCTCAAAGAAAGCATCGAGCAGGCCGGCGATAAACTGGATATTGTTACGCATCACGCCTACGCTGAAAACACAGGCCAATATCCGGAACTGACCGAAATGCTGGAGGCCACAACGCAATACGGAGACAACCCCGATATGTGGAACGTTGTCGAGCCGTCAGTAAAAGAAGTTCTCGAATACACCGGCTGGTTCACCACAGGCAAGCCGTTCTGGTTTACCGAGACAGGTCTCCAAAGCAATAATCTATCCGAGAGCGACCAGGCAGATCTCTACGAAGGCCTGCTGGGCGATTGGTTCAGCGGAGACGAAAGCCGTAACTGGATGGACAAAATATTCTTCTACGAACTTCGTGATAGTGTGGATTGGCGGGAATACTGGGGTATTCTCGGCACCGCAAATGAAAACTTTTATCGCAAACGAGCATTTTTCGTATATCAGAATTCGCCTTATCTCGACCCCTGTCAGCCGATAGAGGTGAGAGTTGAAACTCTGCTTGCGGAGATGACACTGGAAGAAAAGGTTGCTCAAATGGGCGGTGACGAAACAGCTTTTGCTACGCCGGACAATGAGCGGCTCGGAATACCAGGCCTCACAATGGCAGACGGTCCACACGGAGTTCGCATTGACCAGGCGACCTGTTTCCCAGGCGAACTGGCACTTGGTGCCACTTGGGATACCGCTATCATTCAACAGGTAGGCGAAGCACTCGGCAGAGAATTCAGGGGCAAAGGACGATATGTAGCATTGGGACCGTGTATCAATATTATTCGAGACCCGAGGGGCGGAAGAAGCTTTGAGACCTTCAGCGAAGACCCTTACCTTACAGGAAAACTGGCTGTCGAATATGTAAAAGGTGTGCAAAGCGAAAAAGTGATTGCTGTTGTAAAACACTTCGCCTGCAATAATCAGGAAGACGGCCGCGGTGATAATAATGTTATAGTTAATGAAAGAACTCTTCGCGAAATTTATATGCCGGCGTTCAAGGTGTGCGTTCAGGATGCCAATGCTATGGGGATTATGTCGGCCTACAATAAAGTTAATGGCCCGTACTGCTCGGAAAACACGCATCTGCTGACCGATATACTCAAGGATGAATGGGGCTTTAAGGGCTTTGTTGTTTCTGACTGGGGTGCGTGTCATTCCACAATCGAATC
>JAGLSG010000028.1 GCA_023135865.1 Planctomycetota bacterium
TTAAAAAAAACTGGTTTTTCAAATCAATATGTAATCAAGAAAGGGGTATATTATGGAAGAAGTAAACGAAAATTCCCAATCTTCGCAAGACACCTCAGAGCAAGCCGGCACAGAGCAAAACGCACCTGAGCAAAACCAGACAAACAATGAAACCAACAAAGACGCTTGTAAGTGGGCAATGCTATGTCATATTGCAGGGCTTGCCGGATATGTAATTCCTGTTGTCGGCAACATCGTCGGGCCGTTGGTTTTATGGCAGCTGAAAAAAGATGAACATCCATTTATCGATGAGCAGGGTAAAGAAGCGGTGAATTTTCAGATTTCGATGGCAATTTACGCCCTCGTATCAGTTGCACTGTTTGCTCTTTGTATTGGCCCATTTTTATTGGCTGCGGTTGGTATCATCGATTTGGTTTTATTGATAGTTGCAGCGGTTAAGGCCAACGATGGCCAGCATTATCGCTATCCGCTGACTATTCGACTTATCAAATAATTTTAGTTCTCAAAGCCGAACGCATCTAAAAGGAATTGGGTTTCATCTATCTATGACGGAAACAAACACGATAAGAACTCTGCTCGTTGACGACAATCCCGGCGATATTCGGCTGGTCGAGCTGATTTTGACCGACAGCGACCAATACGCTCAGTTCTTCGTCGATAAAGCAAAGAGTTTATCTGAAGCAATCAAGCTGCTTACAAGCAATGATTACGACGCTATTTTGCTCGATTTGAAACTGCCCGACAGCAGCGGCATTGAGACGGTCAAAAGTGTAAGTAAAATTTCAAACGATACTCCCATCGTTGTTCTAACCGGCTTAAATGATGAGCAGATGGGTCTTCTCGCTATAAAAAACGGTGCTATGGATTACATTGTCAAAGGGCCGTTACTTGCCGAGCTTTTGGTTCGCACAATTCTTTATGCCCTTGCCCGCAAACAGGCAGCAAGAGAAATCCGTCAGGCGATGGAGATGAAGTCTCGATTTATTTCTATGGTCTCGCACGAACTAAGAGCACCTCTTACCGCTATAAAGGAAGGTATTGCGATTGTTGTCGATGGCTCAGCCGGCCAGATAAATCATGAACAAAAAGATTTTCTCAAGCTCGCAAAGCGAAATGTTGAGCGTCTGACCCGGCTCATCAATGACGTCCTTGATTTCCAAAAGCTCGAAATCGGTAAAATGAATTTCAATATGCAGCCAAACAATATAAACGAAGTTATTTCGGAAGTTTACAAGGTAATGCTTCCTTTTGCCAATGAAAAAGGGCTTTGCTTTTCGCTTGAACTCGACAAGCACCTTCCCGAAATTCAATTTGACCGTGACAAAATCATACAAGTTTTAACGAACCTTGCCAACAACGCTATAAAGTTTACGGAAAAAGGCGGTATAACCGTTACCAGTAGTCAGCTGGAAAATACCATTAAAGTCTCAGTTTGCGACACCGGCTGCGGCATACGCAGGGAAAACTTGCCCAAACTTTTCTGCACTTTTGAACAGCTGACCGAAGCCAATAAAAAACAAGCCGAAGGAACAGGGCTTGGCCTTGCAATTTCGAGAAACATTATTGAAGAGCACGGCGGAAAAATCCTTGTCGAATCCGAACTTGGCAGTGGAAGCACATTTTATTTTCTTTTGCCAATCGATGAACGCCGACATTCAAAAAGAATCACGCACAATTTTTTCCACTCTTTTGATGCGGGAAAATAATCGATTTGGAAACAACGAAACACTAACCGTTGTCATTCAAAATATCATTGATGGTTTTTATGAACATATTCGGTTCATAGGGCTTTTCGATATACGCATCAACGCCGGCTTCCATAACTTTTTGCTTTAACGTCTCATCGCTGATACCGGTGAGAACCACTACAGGGGTATATCTTGTGTAGGCCGACATTCTCATATTTTTCAGAACGGTCAGGCCGCTGCCTGCCGGCAGCTGCAAATCCAGAACAATTAAATCCGGTCGCTCATTATGTATCAGTTCAACACCGCGGTAGCCGTCGTCTGCGCAGAGCACTTCAAAGCCGGCACCCATAAGCCGCTTGGCAATGACCTTCTGAACGTCGCGTTCGTCTTCGATAATCAGTATTCTACTGATTTTGCCAGTGTCTTTTCCATCAGTTTGCATTTAATATCACGTCCAAAACGAAATCCTGTATCTATTAAAAGTACCACCTTTATTCCTATATCGTTAATAAACAGCCGCTTTCTTAGATATTTTTTTGCATAAGTGGATGTTTTTTACAAATATCACAATTTTTTCCGCATTTATTATTGGACTTTTAACTCACAAACAAGCCGCCTTATTTGGCTTGCTGCCACGTTATTCTTGCAAAATTGGTGTTTCACATATACTATCTACGGTTATATGGCTAAGAACAGGGACAAATCCGGTCAGGTGGCGGTCAATAAAAAGGCGTACCACAATTATGAGCTTGTCGAAAAATTCGAAGCCGGCCTTTCGCTTTTGGGAACTGAGGTAAAATCTCTTCGAGCCGGAACCGCCGAGTTAGAGGGCTCTTACGCCCGCATCGAAGGCGAACAATGCTGGCTTGTGGGAGCTAAAATTGCGCATTATCAGCAGGCATCCGAGGCCAATAATCACGAGCCGATTAGAAAACGAAAACTGCTTTTGCACAAAAAGCAAATACAAAAAATAAAAGTCAAGCTCGAGCAGCGCGGCTTTACTTTTGTTCCTTTGCGAATTTATTTTAACAGCCGCTCTCTCGTAAAAGTGGAACTGGCTCTGGCAAAAGGCAAACGTCAATACGACAAACGCCATACCATCGCCGAACGCCAGCAAAAAAGAGATGTGGACAGAAGTATAAAAAAATATAAGAATGGTTAGTTATTTGCTGGTTGTTCGATTTTTACTTCACAAGCAACTAACAACCAACAACGCTTGCCCTCCGTAGCTTGCGAAGGAGGGAGCAACAAATTAAATAAGGAGTTTTTGATTATGGCCAACGAAAAAGAAGAGAAAAAAATCATAGTCGATGACGACTGGAAGCAGCAGGCACAAAAAGACAAGGAAAAACTAGCAGCTGCCGAAAAAGCCGAAGAGAAAAAGGATTCCGAGAAATCAGGACGAGGCCCGCTTCCAAAAGGCACTTTTGCAGCTCTTGTAAGTATGCTCGTTACGCAGGCCTTATTTGCTCTCGGCGCTCTTGAAGTTGAAGGCAAGAAAAAGGAGCCGGATTTGGAGATGGCGAAATACCACATTGATATGCTCGAAACACTTCAGGAAAAAACCAAAGGTAATTTAAGCAAGGAAGAAGAAAAAGTTCTCGAAAACACACTCGGCCAAATCCGAATGGCCTATGTCCAATTAGCCGGTAAAGGAGATTAACTTGTCGAACATATTAGACCAGATAATAGAAAACAAGCGTAGTGAAGTTGCGATTCGCAAATCTGCAATCAGTTTAGATGAGTTGAAAAAGCAGATTGCTTCAACGCCGCCCTGCCGCGATTTTTATACCGCTGTTACCAAGCCGAATAAACGCGGCCCAAATGTGATTGCCGAGGTTAAGCGTGCTTCGCCTTCCGCCGGCGTAATTCGTGAAGATTTCGACGCTGTTAAGATTGCCAGGACTTACCAAAGCTGCGGCGCCGATGCGATTAGCGTTTTAACTGACGAGAAATACTTTCAGGGCCGGCTCGAATACATAGAGCGGATAAAACAAGCCGTTGATTTGCCGATTTTGCGAAAGGATTTTATTATTGACTCGTGGCAGATTTACGAGGCACGTGCAGCCGGAGCCGATGCCATATTATTAATAGCCAAAGTTCTTTCGCCTGACGAGCTCTCATCTTTAATGCAGACTGCTGTTGAGCTTGGTTTGGCTGTTTTGCTTGAAGTTCACGAATCCGAGATGCTTTTGCAGGTTCGCGACTTCATCGGCAATGACAAAAAGCATCGCTGCGTACTTGGCATTAACAATCGCAATTTGAATACTATGAAAGTTGATTTCAATACTACCGAGCGATTGGCCAAACTTGTCAAAAACCGCAGAGAGCTTATCGCTGAAAGCGGTATTAACGAGCGAGTTGACGTTGAGAAATTAATATCTATTGGCGTGGGAGCTGTTCTAATTGGCCGAGCTTTATGTGCCAGCGGCGATATTTACAAAAAGTTCGCTGAGCTGTTCGGATAAAGAAGTTTAAAGTTTAAAACTAAAAGCTAAAAATCACAGCTTAATCCGTCTTCGCTCCCTCATTCGTTGAAACTACGAAGGGCAGGAAAGCTACGACGGACAAGAATTCAAAGCTGCCACTGGACAATTTCAGCGTCATCTGAAAGTTTTAAGTTTTGAATAGTTCGACTTTGCTCACTACAGGGCTTTGGTTTTGAGTTTTACACTTTAAGTTTTTAGCTTTCTTAAGGATTGTATTATGACCATTTTTTTATATTTACTTCTTGGTTTAACTGCCGGCGTTTTTAGCGGCCTGGTTGGCATTGGCGGAGCGAGCATTATTATTCCTGCTTTGGTTTTGGGCTTTGGTTTATCTCAGCATTTGGCTCAGGGCACGGCATTGGCTTTAATGGTTCCTCCGATTGGCTTACTCGCTGCGTGGACGTATTACAAGTCTGGCTTTGTTGATTTGAAGATTGCCGCTTTTATTTGCATTGGCTTTTTTATTGGCGGCCTATTTGGTGCCAAGTTTGCGGTTGTCATTCCGGAAGCTATAATTCGCCGTATTTTTGGCGTGGTTTTATTTATTGTTTCATTGCGGATGATTTTCGCAAAATAAGTTTCGTATCCCGTAACCCGTCGCCAGTAACTCGTCACCCGTACTCCGTATTTCGTATTTCGTGACCAGTATTGCGTAATGATTAGCCCCAGCACCCCTGCCCTGAGCATAGTCGAATGGGTGTGGCTGGGGCAACACTCAATCTTGTCACCCTGAGCTTGTCGAAGGGTCTATTAAAAAAGATTTTTTGCATTTTCCCGGTTAGCCCTGCCATCACTATGGCGGGGTCAATGTTTTATTTAACCACGGATTTCACTGATTTTTTGTTTTTGTTTAATCGCAGATTACACTGAACATGGTGAGCCTGTCGAACCAGATTTCGCTGATTAAAAAGGCAGAAAATTTAGCCACAGAGCACACAGAGAGCACAGAGGTTTTTGATTATGGATTTCGCTGTTTTTTTTCCTGCTTGCCTGACGAAGCCCTTTGGGCGAAGGCGGGTCATTGCGAGGCCGTCTTTTGCCGCGGCAATCTCAATTTGTCATTCCTGCAAAAGCAGGAATCCAACTTTCCCTTAACGACAAGTGTGGATTGGATTTACTGAATGATTCCGCTACAAATAAGTTGAACACCCTATAAGGCCAAAAGACATATTACGCTAACAATAACGCCTAAAAAGAAAATGCAATTCCCCCAAAAAAATACAATATCATTATTATACCTGTCTTCAATCCAATCTTGCATGTTTTCAATAGGTAGGTCAAAAAGTGGAACGTTATTTGAGAAAATCCGTAATTTTAAAAACGTTGTAACTTTGTCATAATAGCCTATTCCTCTCTCAGTTTTTAATGTTTCAATTCTTGTGATTTCTAAGTTATTTACGTTTTTAATATGTTCCCACTCAAGCGGTAGCATAGAAATGTTGTCAGTAGGCTTTATTGTTTTTATGCCATCCTTTATCAATTCCGAAATCTCGGCAAAACCTTTCTCGCCATTATTTAAAACAAATCCTTTCTCTGTCATTTTTTTATACGTAGAGATTGCGATTGAATACTTAGATAACATGACCCGTTGCATAAAAGGATACTCTGATGAATTTGCACATAGCCACCCCAATATAGTAAGAATAACTCCAACGGAGACAATAAAAATTTTAACCTTATTTTTCTTTTGTTTAATCACATTCATAACTTGCAAAATTCTATTCCTTTTCCCTTTCAACCTCAACAGGTAAATATCCAATTAAAAACAGGTCTCGAAAATCCATAACTAAAAATCTCTGTGCTCTCTGTGTGCTCTGTGGCTAAATTTTATGCCTTTTTAATCAGTGAAATCAGCGGAATCTGCGATTAATTTCGTACCACAAGCAACACTTCACGAGATACAAGTCACGGGTCACGAACGACGGGCCACGGGGCACGAAACTAAAAACTCTTGAATAAACGCTGCGCAGGATATATCATAAACATAATTATTATTAAAAAATTATTTAATTATTCTTGAAATGTTATGAGTGCCGAGCAGACCAAAACGACCAATACCGAAAAAGATGAAATTGCCGCAGCAGCCGAAGCCGGTATTGATATTGATATGTTAGAAGCTAATCTCGCCCGCTCGCCAATTGAGCGAATCAAACGCCACCAAATCGCATTTAACACAGCTGAAAAACTGCGAAAAGCAATAAGTAAGCAACCAACCAAAAATCCGTGAAATCAGCGGAATCTGCGATTAAAAAAATGGATTCATTTGCTTAATGCGTCATTTCGACTGCGATCGAGGTGACAAGTTGAGATTGCTTCGCTGTGCTCGCAATGACAAAAAACCATATTAAAAATCCGTGTTAATCCGTGAAATCCGTGGTTAATTTCATACTACAAACAACTATCAACAAGCAACCAGCAACTGTTCAAAAACAATCGATTGAAAACGGCATACCCCCTGAAAAAACTGGTTCTTTTTTGACAAAAAACGGTAAATTCCTGCTCTTTTTTGACCAAAAGTGACAAAAAACGACAAAAAACGCTCATTTTTGACGCCTTTTCTCTTACCCATTTTATCCAGACTACGCAATCCGACCTGCCCGCCTTTGATTTTGGGCTAAAAACAAGGATTGACCGAAAAATCGAATAAAAAAAACCCAAAAAACACCATATTTTCCGATTTTTTGCCCCCAAAATCGAAAATTTATATGCCACTTTTGATTGAAAACTTCTAAAAACGGTGTTGAGTTTTGAGCGTTTAGTTTTGAGTTAAAGAAGTCATCCAACACTTAAGATTTTTAAGTGCCGGATTCCGCAATTCTTCATTCTCAATTCTAAATTCTCAATTTCTTAGCATCTCCCCAGAGCATATCCATATTATAATAGTCACGATACTCACTATCAAAAAGATGGATTACAACATCGAAAAAATCCAGCAAAATCCATCGGCCTTGTTGATAGCCGGCCTTGCCAAATCGCTCCAGGCCATCGGCGCGGGCAAGTTGGCTAATCTCGTCAGCAACCGTCTGCATCTGCCTACTACTCGTGCCAGTGGCAATTAAAAAATAATCAGTGGCCGGCGAAATACCCCTCAAGTCCAAAGCCACAACATCTGTGCAATGCAACTCTTTGGCCAATTTCGCAGCGGCCAAAACAAATTTCTTTGTAGGATTAACAACCGCTACAGGTTTTGCAACTTTGGTTTTCTTAGCGGTTTTTTTTACAGCTTTTACCGCTTTAACCGGCTTCGTTGTTTTCGCAGGTTTCTTAGTAACCTTTTTAACGGTTTTCTTAGCCACTTTTTTTACCGGCTTTTTCAAAACCTTCTTAGCTGTTTTTGCAGCTTTCTTCACTACTTTCGTAGTCTTTTTTGTTTTTTTCTCTGCCAAATTTCACCACCTTAACTTCAATAAAAAAACGGGGCAGCCAGTTTCGACCGCCCCGATAGTATATGCCTGATAATTCTAAAGTCAATAAATCAATTGCCCAAACCAAACCAGCCGGAAACAATCGGTGAAAATTTCACAATTACGCCGGCAAAAACAACGCTGACCATACTCATAAGTTTAATCAGAATATTCAAACTCGGCCCGGATGTGTCTTTGAATGGGTCGCCAACTGTATCACCAACAACAGCTGCTTTGTGTGCATCTGAACCTTTGCCGCCGTGTGCGCCCTTTTCGATGAACTTCTTTGCATTGTCCCACGCACCGCCGGCATTATTCAGCGTTACAGCAAGAACAAATCCGCAAGTTAATCCGCCGGCCAAAAGTCCCATTACGCCGGCTACTCCAAGAATCAGGCCGACAATAACAGGAACAAAAATTGCAAGCAGTGAAGGCAAAATCATTTCTCGCTGAGCGCCCTTTGTTGAAATCGAAACGCAGCGTGCGTAATCCGGCGTGCCTGTGCCGTCCATAATTCCCGGTATTTCCTTAAACTGACGGCGTACTTCCGCAACCATATCTCCAGCTGTTTTGCCGACAGCTTTCATTGTCATTGCACAAAAGAGAAAAGCCATCATTCCGCCAAGGAACAATCCGCAAATAAGTTTCGGATTCATTATGCTAAGGTCGTAAGCAGTTACAAAATCAGCGAGCGTAGCAGTTGTAACATTGACAGCTCCTTCGATTTGGCTGCCTGCCTTGCCCATAAAAAATTTAACTTTGCCAACTACATATAATCCATCGGGATTTTGCTGAGCCAGTCGGCCAATCCAAAGACGAATGCCTTCAATCAGTGCAGCGAGCAGAGCCATAGCTGTCAGAGCCGCCGAACCGATTGCAAAACCCTTTCCCGTAGCTGCGGTCGTATTGCCGAGCGAATCAAGGGCATCGGTTCTCTCGCGAACTTCTTCGCCCAAGCCAGCCATTTCAGCATTTCCGCCGGCGTTATCAGCTATTGGCCCGTAAGCATCGGTTGCCAATGTAATGCCAAGCGTAGCGAGCATTCCAACAGCAGCAAAGCCAATACCGTAAAGACCGATTGCAACATCCTGAAAACCGCCGGCAAAGCCAAACGCACAAAGAATGCAAACAACAATAGTAATCACCGGCAGAGCCGCGGAATACATTCCAATTGCAAGGCCGTTTATGAGTAGTGTTGCTGCTCCCATATTTGCCTGATCGGCAATTTCGCGAGTTGGTGAATATTCGTCAGAGGTGTAGTATTCCGTGAACTGACCGATTAGAACACCTGCCGCCAAGCCAGAAACAACCGAGCCGAAAATGCCCCAGCTAATCCAGTTATAGCCAGCCATAAGAGCCAATGCACCCACGATTAAAACCGAACTACTAAGCGTTCCGGTCAGCAATGCACTTAAAAGATTTTTCTGCGTTGCGTCTTCTTTGCAGCGAACGAGAAAAATTCCGACTATTGAAAGGATGATTCCAATTCCCGCAACAAGGGTCGGAGCAAGAACAGCTTTTAATGGGTCCATTCCCCTTGCACTTAACACACCAATCGATAAAGCTGCACCAAGTACAGCTGTTGCCAGAATTGAGCCGCAATAACTTTCAAATAAATCGGCACCCATTCCAGCCACATCACCGACATTGTCGCCGACATTGTCAGCAATCGTTGCCGGATTACGAGGGTCGTCTTCGGGAATGCCGGCTTCAACTTTTCCTACAAGGTCAGCTCCAACGTCAGCTGCCTTTGTGTAGATTCCGCCGCCGACGCGAGCAAACAACGCCTGCATAGAAGCTCCCATTCCAAACGTAACCATTGTAGTTGTAATCTCAACAAGTTTACGCTCATCGCTCATTCCAGCTCGCACGAGAGTCAGGCCGAGCAATTCAAGGCCATTTTTCATATGTTCAGCCGTATAGACAAGTTTATCGAGAATCAAATACCAAACTGTAATGTTCAAAAGGCCGAAACCGACAACAATCAAACCCATCACAGCACCTGAACGAAAGGCAACCTGCAGAGCGCTGTTCAAACTTTTGGTTGCTCCTTGTGCGGTTCTCGATGAGGCGTTGGTTGCTGTTTTCATTCCAAGAAATCCGCAAAGGGCACTGAAAAAGCCAGCTGTCAAAAAAGCAACCGGAACGAACGGATTTTGGACATCAAAATAAGCCAGGCCAACAAAGACAATAAATAGAAGCAGAAAAACAAATGCAACAATTTTATACTGGCTAAAAAGATAGGCGTATGAACCCTCGCGAACATGGCCGGCAATAGTAATCATTTTTTCATTGCCTTCGGGTTCAGCCATAACTTTTTTGTAGAAAATCCAGGCGATAATCAGAGCTACAACCGAAGAGGCCGGAGCAATCCACCATGCAAATGGGATTTGGCCGCCGCTGGCACTAACCGCTGCCTGACCGGTTTCGGATGCAGCAGCTGAACTGGAGACAAACATTGCCCCGACAACTGCAACACAACACTTTAAAGTACTCATCTTTCCAGCTCCTTCTTGAATCTAAACTATAATTCGCTCATCTCGTAATGCACATTTATTAATGCACATAAAATGCACATAAAATTGTCCTGTAGCTTAACCAAAGGGAGGATAATTTCAAGTGTTTTTATTTTGTTTTGGAAAACGGGGCAAAACGCAAAGCCGCATAAAATTGCTGAATGAAAATTTTTAACGGCTTTCGCCGAGAATATCGAGCGTCTCTTCGAGAACGGGCAGCGTTTTGGTTTTTATTTGCGGCTCATTAGCATCGCCGGTTATTTCGATGCGGATAAGGCCTCGCCCCAATCCTTCGGTCAGAGATTGCAGAATTGACGGTTCAGCTGTAGCCAACCGGCGGCCGCGAGCAGTAAGATTCAGGTTAATATTTTCACCGGGCAAATCCATCGTGCCAGAACCAGTAAAGGCCAGCGACTTGCCGGACAAATCAAATTTTTCAAAAAACAGGCCACCACCTCTAATATAAGAATCCACAAGCATTCTATCGAAGGCAAAATCTTTCGGCTCAGTCAATTTCAAAACAGCGAGCAGTTTTGCAATTGGCGAAAGTTTGCCAACTTTCATATTCTCAACATTCAACAAACATCTTCCGATTCGAGATTTCACATTGCCAATTTTACCGCCGACACTTAGCGAGCCGGCCATTGTTCCGCTGGTGTAATTATGATTATTGTCATTGTTTTGGGGAACAGCCGATTTGCCGTCTCGCAAAAATTGCTCAAGGTCAATATCTGCAAAACCGGTTTGCAGAGTGTATTGCCATCTATCATTCGGCATTTTGCGAAGTTCAAATTTTCCCGACATTTTCCCGCCGTAGCAATTGGCAACAATATCTTTTGAAAGCCATCCTTGATTTTGTTTGTCATATTCAATATTTGCTTTGACCGCTGTTAAGGTTTTGCCGTTGATTTTAAGTTTTTCCGCAAAGAGATTTATCTTTCCAACTTCAAAGCCGCTTTTGGAATTGTAACTAATTTTGGCTTTCAATAGAGCGTTAATTTCCGTCGCTTTTGGCGAAAGGTTCAGATTGCAATCTTTTAATTTGATTGAGCCGAAAAAATCGATTTGTTTTCCATTAGTTTTACTATCGGATATTTTTATGTCGTCCAATTCCAAATCGAATCTTCCGGTCGGTGAAACCTGTGAATAAAAACCGCCAATATCATCGGGCAAAGCCAAAGCGATTCGGCTGTCAAAAAAAATATCCTTTGCAATAAGTTTGAACGGCTCTTTTTTTGTTTTAGCATCAGTTAGATTTATCCTGCCGTTTATTTTTACCGCAGAGCCGTCTTCGAGAAGTTCAATATTATTTGCAGCAACTGCGGTCAGTTTATCAAACTCAACGAAATTTTTTGTTATGACAAATTTACCCCTTACATCTTTGAGCGGATAGTTAACGTTTTTAAAATCTAAACTGTTGCCAAGGCAATCAACAATAATTTTGTAATCGCAGGTTTTCTGGTTTTCACTTTTGCTTAAATCAGCAGTGATATTTATTTTGCCCTTCGGCTGTAATTGCGAAACTATCTTTTTTATTTTCGGGTGCAAATCGCTAAATGTATCCTCATCCAGTTGCACCTGCTGGGCGAGAACCGACAGGTCATAACTGATTTGCTCGGACTCATTGCTCGGCACGACAAGGCCGTTGAATTTTATTTTTTGGCCATTAATATCAGAGACAACATCCAAAACAGATATGCCATCGTTGCTAAAAACCAATTTTCCTGTCAGATTTTTTAATGGGTGGGCAAATTTTTCATATTTGGCTTCGGCATTTAACAGTTCAATAGTCAATGTCTTTATCTTTTTCTGATGTGGTTTTTTGCTCGGAGAAAAATCTATCGCAGCCAGGCCTTTCGGTGAAAAACTCGACCAAAGCCACTTGTGCTCCTGATTTAGTGCATTGTATAAATCATCATCCAAAGCCATATTGCCGCTTGAAATTTTAATTTCATACTGCCAGTTCGGCCCGAAATCCTTTGAAAATCCGTTAAAAGCAAGAGCAACATTTTTATGCTTTCCGCTTAGATTATTCAAAACGATACTTTTTTCTGTAACGTCAATTCGTCCGGCAATTTTACCTATCGGGTAAAGGAATTTACGGTCGCAAAGAGAAATGTCCTTACAAACAACAGCTCCGCTTAATTTACTGGTTTTAAGTTTTGTCATATTGCCTGCAACTTCAAGCTTAACATCAATCAAGCCGTTCGGACGATACCTTCTGAAAAACCCCTGCAACGTTGCAAATGAGCCGTGCTTGCCGAGAGAAGATTCCTTATCTAAATCCTCCGTATCGATAATCATTCTTCGCGTGCTGAGCAAATCTGTTGCATTCAGCTTGAGTAAAAAATCGCCATTTTTTTCGTAATTCAATTCAGCAGCAAAGGTATTTATTGTCCATCGCCCTTCGAGCATAGGCACATCAGCTGAGGCGATTTGGCCGACAACCGAAATCGTTTTATCCCGCCAAGTGCCGTTTAATTTGCTTTTGCCGGAGCCGATTGCCTTTGCTGTTGTTATTTCAAAATTGTAGCTGTCCTTTATTTTTTCATCCGGCTCAAATTTTGCATCAATAGGCACAAGTATAGCCGTTTTGGCTCTGCCGGCTGAAATTTCGCTGTATTGAATTTTTCCTCTTTTCAGCCGAATAGTCGGAACCGAACCTGTGCTTTTGGCTCGGCCGATTTTGACAGCTGCCAGATTCCAAATGCCCGTATCAAGATTCTGCTGGGCATTAAAAACAAAATCCTTAATGC
>JAGLSG010000029.1 GCA_023135865.1 Planctomycetota bacterium
GTTTCATTGGTGCTGCTGAAAAACTTATAGTAGCTCCAAATTACGCCTTCGCCAAGCAGAACTATTGCTGCGAGGATTACAAAAACAACAGTTATTACGGTATTGGCGAGTTGCCTTGCCTGCTGCGGATTCCTGTGAAGCTCTTCGCTGTAAATCGGAATCAAAGAAGCTGAAGCAGCTCCTTCGCCGAATAATCTTCTTGCAAGATTTGGAATTTTGAATGCGATAGTCCAGGCATCAAGCAGGGCGTTTGCACCGAAGAAATAGCTGTATGCCATATCCCTTACGAATCCGAAGATTCTGCTGACTACGGTAAGGGAAGCAATTTGTCTAAAACCTTTTATCATAGTTCGTATCTCGTATCTCGCCTGCCCGCCATAGCTTTAGCGACGGCGGGTGAATCGTATTGCGTTAAATTCTAAATCCTAAACAATTTCAAAATCCTAATTTTCTAATTTTCAAAACTGACAGCTTTGCTGTCATGCTGAGTGTAGCGAAGCATCTCAACCATTCAAATGGCAGAGACCCTTTGCTTCGCTCAGGGTGACACTGGCGTGTCATTTTGGTAATTAGATATTGTTTAGTATCCTTCGACTCCGCTCAGGACAGGTTTAGGATTTAGTGCTTAGAATTTACAATTTTTCGATTCTTCATTTTGTGCTTCACACTTTTTTTGCAACGCTGAAAGGTCGATAGCGTCCTACGTTATTCAATAATCCTATAGCTGCCAAACTTACGAGCAGACTTGAGCCGCCGTAACTGACCAGCGGCAATGTCAATCCCGTTATCGGCATAAGTCCGACTGTCATACTAACATTTACAATAACTTCTACAGTAAACATAGCTACAATTCCTACTGCGAGCAATTTTGCGAATGGGTCAGTGTTATTGTTTGCTATTTTCAATCCGCAGCCAACGATGATTGCGTACAGTCCGAGCAAGCCGGCACAGCCGTAAAATCCCCACTGATGGGCTATAGTTGCGAAAACGAAATCATTATGTCGTTCCGGCAAAAAATTGTATTTTATAAAAGGGCCATTGCGAAAGCCGTAGCCGGTTTTTCCGCCGGATGCAACGGCGAATTTTGAACGTATCAAATGGTAGCCCTGATTATCTTTCCATTGTTTTGTACTGAATTTTTTTCCGACGAGAATTTTGCCGATGGCTGGACTTTGCTGGGCTTTTTGGCGCACCCATTCGCTTTGCAGCAGGACAGAACTTATTCTTGCTCGCTGATAGGGTTTCATTTGTAGCCATAATAAAGGGCTGACGAGCATGGCCATCAGAATTATGATGAGCAGATGCTTGACCTTTGCTCCGGCTACGAACAGCATTGTGAACAGAATCGGCATCATCAATAGCACGGTTCCAAGATCTGGCTCCAACAGAATCAGCATCATCGGAAGCAGCGTCAGCAAAAACGGCATTATCAGCGATTTGAAACTGCGGTAGTTACTTCTATATCGCAGATACCAGGCAAGAGCCAGAATATACACCAGCTTGCAGAGTTCGGACGGCTGAAGCTGGATAAATTTCGTAGCTGTTCCGATTCTCAGCCATCTTCGCGTGTTATTGATTACCGGCACAAAAGGCAGGTTTATGTATTTATCTATTAACAGCACAGCGAGTAGTACTATTAGTACTGCATATATCCAATAGCTCACTGCCCCGAGCCGTCGATAGCTGACCATATTAACTGCTATGAATCCGGCTATCCCGATTATTGCGAAAACAACCTGCTTTTTCCAATAGCCGCCATCGCTGATTTGCTCATCTGAATTGCTTTGTGCGGGATTGCTAACTGAGTATATAGATAGTATCCCCACCATGATTAGAGCTATTGTAGCTATTATCAGTATTAGCCGCACAGTGATTAGCCGTCCTTGTAGAAAGTTGTTCATAGATAGAAAAAATAACAAAGAAGCTGGAAACTGGAAGCGAAAAACGCAAAAGTGTTAAATAAAGTTGAGATTTTTGCTGATTTTTTGGTATTTTCGCATTTATTTGTAAATGCCCTTCATTCCCGATTCTGCCTAAATCTTCACTATCTGGTCTGTTTTTTCATTTTTTTTGGACTTTTTTCTTATGTTTTTTTGAATTCTTTATGTTTTTTAACATTTTTTTCTTGATTTACAGTGTTGATTTTGGTATTTTACTCTTAAACCTTCACCAGTCAAGTAACATTGTGCGTATGGCTTTTCGCACACATTTTCGCCTGAGGCGAGAAGGGAGGTGGCGAGGGAAGCGAATAGAATAGTGTTACTTTAGTTTTTTGCGGCTGTTCCTGTTGGCCGTAACCGCTTTCGTTAGCTGGTTCAGTGCTTTGCATTTAACCTTCACCGGGTGTCTAAAGTGCTGTGTGAGTTGGGTTGGCGTGGATTTTTAGCGGGGATTGGTAGTTTCATTAAACCAAGAATTTGCAGGGCTTTTTGCCTTGCGAAAGAGAAGGAAGAAAAGAAAGAAGGTAGTATTATGAAAAAAAGTATTATTTTTGTCTTGGCAATGTGTTTGTTTGCTGCACCAGCGATGGCTGCGGTTGACATTACGTGTTCAGATGATGGTAGCGGCGTAGTTACTGTCAGCTGGGATAAAAACGCCGAGCCGAATATGGTCAGAGCTTTTGCTCTGGATATTACTGTTGACAATGGAGCTACGATTACAGCTGTTAACGACGTTAATGTTGATTACGGCATTTATCCTGGCTCGATAGTTATTGTTGGCGGTGCTGTAACAGAAGATGGTTCACCAGTTGCTGACGTGAACGATGGTCCTGCTGGGACAACATTGCCTGGCTTGGATTCAAATGGCGTTACGGTTGAGATGGGTTCGCTGTATGTTGGCGATGGTAATAAACCTGATGCCAGTGGTGATTTGTTTACATTTACAGTTGACGGCGATTGCAATGTTACTATCGTTGAGAACGTAGTTCGCGGCGGTGTAGTGTTGGAAGATGCGGAAGTTGCTGTAGATATAAATGCACCTGTGTATGAAGTAGCAATTGAGTGTTATGCCGGCCAGCCCGATTATGATGAGTGGGTTGCTGTTGGTAGTCCAGAGTGCTGGTGCTATCCAAGACAGTGTCACGGCGATGCCGATAATGCTTCAGAAGGTAAAGGCGGCTACTGGGTTTTCACTCAGGATCTGAATGTTATGCTTGCTGCATGGGGAGAGCCTCTTGCCATGCTGACCGGCAACGAGATTTGTGCTGACTTTGCTCATAATGCAGAAGGTAAAGGTGCTTACAGGGTGTTCACCACCGACCTGAATATCTTACTGGCCAACTGGGCGACGAGTGCTGTCGACCCGAATTGTCTGGACTGACCGTAGTTAAAGTTTCTGTAGATAGTATTTGGTAAATTTAACGTATGAGATTAAATTAGGATGTTCTTACTTTAGAGTAATTGTGTTTTTGGAAGGAGAAAGATGATGAAGAAATTTTTAGTTTTAGTTTTGGTTCTTGGTATGGCCTCGGCGGCTAGTGCGTTGATGGTCAATATCTCTTTAGATGGTAGTATTGCTGCCCCGGAAGCGATTACTGTTAATCCGGGTGATGTAGTTACGTTGTATGTTATCTCTGACACGAGCGGTGCTGCGGGAAATTACTGGACTTACTTTGAAATGGACCTGCCGTCTGCTGGAACTTTGCCGGGTGTTGCAGGTGTTACAATATATGCGGCTGCAGGTAATATAGCTGGCGTAGCTGATTACTCTGTCGGGACCCTCTATGATATGGAACTTGCCGCCAATGATAGTGCTGGCCTTGTAGCTGCAGGTACGCATTTCAGCTTTGATCTGATAATCGGTACAGGGGCGGCGACGGATGGTAGTGACGATTTTACTCTCTGGACCACCGTGCCAAATGATGGGATGTATCCGGTAGATGATTTGCTCACTGTCAATATTGTACCAGAGCCAGCAACAATGTTGCTGCTCGGTCTTGGTGGTCTTTTCCTGCGTCGTCGTAAATAAGACGTTGGTTAAACCAACTTGATTGGTTGTTACTTAAAAGAGGCAAGTCAAATGACTTGCCTCTTTTTTTTGCTATAATTTGCGGCATAAGTGGCAGAAAAAGAAAAGGGTAGATTATATGAAACGATGTTTATTATTTGGATGTTTATTTTCTTTGTTAACTTTGAATGGCTGCCAGAAATCTTCTGTTAATCCTGCTCCTGTTAACAAGAGCGGTGTTGAGGTAACCGTTGAAGATGGCGGTCAATTTCCGCAGTTTCTGGTTGGTACGTGGAAGGCGGATAAGGATGGCTGGGAATTTGTCTTTGAGCCGGATGGCACAATTTCCTCGGCGGTGATAGCCCTCGGTAGATTTAAAATAACGCCCGGAAAGATTACAACTGTGCCTATGAAGATGGGTGGAAAGAGCATTCTTGAGCCGGGTGAATGGTTAGTCTGGTATGCTCCGACCACACGTGAACTGGTAATAAAAATCGTTGTGAAACACTTTTATGCAGAAATAGGTGACGACGTGCTCAAAGGAAAAGTCGAGTACGTATTTGTGGGCAAGATATCTGGAAATTATAGCTCATGGAACGCTACATGTACTAGTTTTCCTGAGTATGCTGCGTACACCCCGGAACGACATGAACTGCCTGTCGACCCCGATGATACAATAAAGGAGCTATTGTTTACAAAACCTGACAAGACTAATTGAGTTGCTTTTGATGTTTCAGTTTCTTGAATTCTAACAGTTCAAGGTACTGTTCAAGCTGCTTTGTAGGTACCTCAGACGGGCTATTACGTGAGAAGAACTCAATGGCCTTTCTGGCTGCTTGAACTGCTTGTTCCAACTGGCCTGCTAATTCCAGAGCTTGTATAAGCTTAAAGTGATTGGGTAGGATTGTTGGATTTAGATTTACTGCTTGCTGGAAGTATCTGGCAGCTTCGAGAAAACCTCCGTTTGATGCAAGAGCGTCACCAAGCCGAATTAGCGTTTTGACAGAATCGGGGTTTTTAGTAGTTAATCGCTGACGAAATTCCTTGATAGCCTTAGCAAATTCCTTGGATGCTTCTTGTGTTTTGCCCGCTCTCTGTAAGGCGGTGCCCAAGCTAAAGTGAATATTTGCCATATCGCTCTTAAAATCTGACCGCTCATTATAAGCCAATGCTTCTCTAAAGTTTTGAATCGCTTCTTCCAATTTGCCCTGTCCGGCCAATATCAATGCGATATCGTTATATGTTTCTATTGATAGTGTTGGGTCTATTTCAATGAGTTCTTTGTATTTTGCAATAGCTTCATCCAGTTTACCTTGGCGTTTAAGTTTTCGTGCCTGTCCCCGATATTTTCCGGATAAGAGTTCTATGCCGCTGCGGCGTACTATCGGTGCAAGAAGATTTTCCACGGGCGCATAATCGTCTGTTAGTACAGTCTGGTTTTCTTTTTTCTTTAGTTCTTCCATATCAGAATTGTTTAGTATCCATAAATCCAGATTTCTTACCGGTTTTTCTGATGCCAGATTTTCTAAGTTTATTTCCCTATTGGCTGCGATAATTACAAAAGTATTGCGCATCAAACGTGGTTCATTCTCAGTAATAACATAAACATAGGGAAATGTTCTTTCCAATGTGTTTATAAACGAACCTACAAATAGGCCGCTATTATAAATGTCTATTAGTTCAATCATGTATACGCCGTCGTCTGTCAGTATTTGGGCGATTTTATCGTTAAATTCTTTTGTGGTGAGTTGGTATGGCACCGAATAGTCATTTAGAGCATCCTCATATATGAAATCATATCGAGGTATTTCTTTGCCATTGCGATCCTTCACCAGTAGCTCATCGACATAATTGCGGGCATCCATATTGATGGTGTTTATTGATGTGTTTCTTGAAAGGCCAAAGGCCTGTATAGCAGCTTCGGTTACGCCGGGGTCGATTTCAACCACATCAATGCGACTTCCGGGCCAAACTTTCTCAACATATCGAGGAAAGACATATCCTCCTCCTCCGATTACTAAAACCGAAAGTTTATTCTTGTTCTGACTCAGCAAGTGTGTTGCTGCAGCATGAATTTGTTCATATGGGTATCGCAAATCGAGTATATCATCCATCACAATTTCACTGTGCTTGAGCTTGTCTTGCATGAACAACCGTCTATCTGGTTTTTTTGAGAGTTGCTTAACTGCGATATAGCAGTATTGACTTTCGCTTTCGTAAATAATATTTGGATTAGATTTCTCCCTTAATCCAAGGTTTTCACCGACAGTTTTAGCCCAAGTAACAGGCGTTGTTGCAGTTGTTGCTAAGACAATAAAAAATATTGCCCATATATAAAGCCCCCAAAGTCTAATTCCGTATAAAATAGCCATCAACAACAACGTTCCCCCAACTGTCCAGATAATGGCCACTGTTCCCATTGTTGCTATCAGGTAGAATCCTGCAAGAAATGTACCTGCAATACTGCCGGCGGCTCCCCATGCGTAAATGTCTCCAACGGTTCTACCCGTTGCCAGTCCCTTGTCAAGAGCCATTTTTGCTACTACAGGACTTATTGTCCCCAGCAGGACGGAAGGCAGCAGAAAAACTAAGGATACATGAGTGAATATACGAACAGGCCAACTAAAGTGCCAGAGCCACATCCATTCACCTACAATGCTATTCAGGATAACAATTACAACGCAGGCAGCTGAGGAAAGAGCAAATAGCACTGCTAATGTTTTTCTGGCTTGAAATTTATCTGCAATACGACCACCCAGATAATTGCCGATAGTAATGCCGGCCAGCACTACACCTATTACCGATGTCCAGGTATAAAGGGATGAGCCGAGGTGCCGGGCAATCAGCCGACTGGCAACGAGTTCGAGCACCATTATACAGGCACTTGAGATAAAAACTGTCGCACTGGGAATTGCAATCGAAAGAAAACCTCTGGATTTGTTCATATTTACCTTTCCTTATTTTGTTATCAGGAGATAGTGTAACAGACTTATTTGTCGCTAACAAGTGGATTTTCAATAGTCAAAATAAGCAATGTCGTCCGAATCGGTACCGGGCCAGTTCAATCTAATTTCCTTGGTTGCAGGTTTATACACCCAGCCATAAAGGTCGGTTTCAAGAGGTTCGATTGGAAAAGCATCACTATTACCAACCATTGTTATTAGGGTTTTGTTATTGAATGGATTTGCAGGACTTTTAGACATGTAATTACCATTTTTAACCAATTGGTCGAATAATGGCTTGTCGCCCGGTAACCGTGAAGGATCATCGTCTGGGTAGCCGGGGGGGACACCATCGTGCTGGGCGGCGTAAACCTCAATCACATTACGCAGAATCTGTAAATTCGCCTTCGCAGCTGACTCCCTGGCCTCAAGAACATGCCCCTGAAAAGCTGGAATCGTAATAGCAGCCAAAATACCCAAAATCGCAACCACTATCAAAATCTCAACAAGAGTAAAGCCGCTCCTGCGAAATCGCACGCCGTAAATCGGATTACACATAGCAAAGCCACCTCAGATGCCAAAATACTATAACCTGTTTCAAAAGATCAGTTTAACTTTTCTAATTTGTCATTCCGCACTTGATGCGGAATCCAGAATCTAAAATCATGGATTCCTGCCTTCGCAGGAATGACAAAAACAGTAAGTCTATTTTTGAAACCGGCCCTAAACAACGGTTAACTATGATATCGTCCAAAGATGAGTAAAACTTTGAGTAAAAGTTATTATGGGACTTTGAAGAAGGTGGTGGATGTATCTAAAAATGTCATTGCGAGGAGTAAAGCAAGCCTGTCCTGAGCATAGCCGAAGGGAAGCAATCTTTATTGTTGTTTCAAAAACGAGATTACTTCGCTTCGCCTTTCGACAAGCTCAAGACTTTGCTCGTAATGACGGAATGTATTTTTAGAAATTGCCTGAAAATGGCTTAAAAATTCTTATTTCGCTGCTTTTTCGAGGTTTTTCAGCTGCCTTCGATGGGCTATTTTGGCAACCGAGCCCATTCGCTCGACAATCGTAATGCCTTCAATGTGGTCATATTCGTGCT
Organism: Planctomycetota bacterium; assembly: GCA_023135865.1. Taxonomy (GTDB): domain Bacteria; phylum Planctomycetota; class Phycisphaerae; order Sedimentisphaerales; family Anaerobacaceae; genus JAGLSG01. The sequence continues at coordinate 7,993 of JAGLSG010000029.1, forward strand.
GCATCGCCCGGGCGTAAAGACCTTCACCTGAGTCGGTGAATTGCTCGCCGTCAAGGTCAGTTGCCGTAACACTGCATTTTTTATGTCTCGATATTTTCGTATAAACACCCGGCACAGAAAGGCAGCCCTCCTCAGCGGAATTCAATTCGCCTTCGGGAACAATAGTGGGATTTATGAAAACTTTTGTATTTGCCCTTGTGCCGTCAAGTGAAATGATAAACATTCTCAGCGAAACGCCGGCTTGCGGGGCGGCCAGGCCTATGCCGGAATTTCCCAGCATAATATCCATCATCTTTTCGGCGAACTGGCGAATGTTGTCGTCAATTTCGCCAACTGGCTCCGCTCTTTTGGCTAAAACTTCAGCTGGATAATGAGTTATTCGGCATTTTTCAATATCAATCATAGGAACTAAAAATTTAAAATTTAAATCTTAAAATTAAAACGCAAAACTTAAAAGTGTTTTATACTTTACACTTATTTTTCACCGAATTTACCGCCATCGAATGTATTGCCAAGATATGACTTTATGACTATTTCGTTACGCACTATTTCCGCTGGCGAGCCGGCTCCAATCACTTTGCCGTGGTCAACTATGTAGGCCTTGTCAGCGACTTCAAGCGTTCTTTCAACGTTGTGGTCTGTAATCAGGATGCTCACGCCGTGGCTGACCAGCCGTTTGATTTCACGCTGGAGATCTTCAACAGCTATTGGGTCAACGCCGCTGAACGGTTCGTCAAGCAGAATCAGTGATGGTTCGGTTACCATTGCTCGAGCGATTTCAAGTTTTCTTCGTTCACCGCCGGAAAGAAATCTGCCATGGCTGTTGGCGACTTCGCCGAGAGCAAAACGTTCTATCAGCATATCAGCTCTTCGATTGCGTTCAGCTTTGCTGATGGACATTGTTTCGAGGATTGCATAAAGATTATCTCTTACGCTCAGCCGTTGAAAAATGCTCGGTTCCTGCGAAAGATAACCAATGCCGAGACGAGCACGTTTATACATAGCGAGTTTCGTTACGTCTCTTCCTTCGAATACGACCGTTCCAGCTTCAGGGCTAATCATACCCATAATCATTCTGAAAGTTGTCGTTTTGCCGGCCCCGTTTCTTCCGAGCAGGCCGACAATGCTCCGCTGAGATATTGAAATCGATATTTCATTGACGACACATCTGCCGGAATATTTCTTTACCAGCGAGCGGGTTTCGAGAAGCGTTATATCTACCATAATTTATATTTCTGTTTAATAGTATTTTGTGCATTGTATTATAGCAATATCTTCGCCCTAAGCAAGCTTTGTTAAAAGGCGATAAATCTTCTGGATTTTTGGATGACTTTCTGGATAATAATGTGGTTGCTATTGTTTTGATTGAATTTGTTATTTATTCGCCCTGAAAGGCGACATATGTTTGCAGTTGTAAGTGATATACATTCTAATCTTGAAGCGCTGAATTGCGTCCTATCTGATATTGAAAAACGCGGCATTAAGACGGTTTATTGTTTGGGCGACGTGGTCGGCTATGGGCCGAATCCGCGTGAATGTCTCGATTTGGTCATAGATAAAGTGAAATGGTGTGTTCTTGGAAATCATGATTACGCTACTCTTTACGAGCCGACGAATTTTAATTATTGCGCCGAGCGAGCCAGTTTCTGGACACGTTTTAATCTCGAAGCTGAACCGGATAAGAAGCTTCGTGGTCGGCGATGGGATTTTCTCGGCTCACTGCCGATGAAGCGTACATTGAAAGCTAAACTCGATACGCAGACAGCGATAATCGATTTCGTTCACGCTTCGCCGAGAAAACCGATTAACGAATATGTTTTCCCTGATGATGTTTATACCAATCTCGCAAAGATTCGACTTCTTTTCGAGAAGGTCAGACACATTTGCTTTATTGGCCATACGCATATGCCTGGCGTTTTTCTTGATGAGCCGGATTTTTATCTGCCGGAAGAACTTGGTGATTCGTATCCGATTATAAATGGCGAAAAAGCGATAATTAATATCGGCTCGGTTGGCCAGCCGCGAGATGGAGATAATCGTGCAAGTTACGTCTATGTGAAAGAAAACAGGGTTCATTTTGTCCGGTTGGAATATGATTATAAAGTTACTGCGAGAAAGATAAAAGCGATTGATGAGCTTGACGATTTTCAGGCCAAACGGCTTACCGAAGGAAAATAAAAAATAAAGATAGTGTGTAATTGAAATGGAGAAAAATGAATTTTAGATTTATATCGATTTTAATTTTAGTAAGTTGTGTTGTTTTTTCCGGTTCGGCTTTCGCTGAATCTGAAATGAATTATGAATTCATTGCTGACGATGCGCCGGCCAAAATTATCACGCTTGGTTCAACTGACCCTGAGAGCGGATTTGAATTCCAGCTTCGGTTAACATCGAAAGGTGCAGCCATCGAAAACGCTGTTTTTGCCAATTTTGATAATTGTGATGCGCAAAATCTTCAGCCGCTGATGATACTATCGCCCGTCAGTGAAGGCGTTTTTTCAATGGCCAACAGGGAGTTTGTATTTGTCAAAGAGCAGTTACAACTGCCGCTGCATAGATTGAACTGGAAGAGTTTTCCGGTTGAAAAAGGCGCGGATGGTTCGCAAAAAGCCATTTTTGAAGCAGTTATCAAAAACAAAGAAGATGGTCAATCGATTGTCAAGCTGACTAAGACATATAAAATCTATCCGTCAAATTATATGCTGGATTGTAAAGTTGAAGTTGAGAATCTAAGTCCGGTCGAAGAAAAGGTGAATTTTAATATGACCGGCCCTGTCGGCATTGGCCGTGAAGGTGCCCGTGCTGATATGAGAAAAGTAGTTGCCGGCTTCAGGGATTCAAAGCAGCAGGTTACTACTGTTCGGCTCGATGCGAAAAAACTTGGTAAAGCCAAAACTGCTGAAGATAGAAGTTTGATAGAACCAGGAGCTGATTTTCTTTGGGCGGCTACGGTTAATAAATATTTCGCTGCGATTCTGGTTCCTCAGCCGAGCAAAGGCGATAATTATTGCAACTGGCTGGCCGATAAATCCGGTCGATTTTACAATCCTGATAGAGATGCAAAAGCCAATACGGGTGATGAAACAGTTGGTCTTGATTTGAAGATTGCAACTGCTGTTCTTGCCCCGGCTGGTGAGGAATCAAGTTTGCTGACATATAATTTTCAGCTTTATCTTGGTCCTAAGGACAAAACGCTTTTTGACGAAAATCCGATATACAAAAATCTCGGCTTTTTCCATACGATTGATTTTATGAGTTGCTGTTTTCCTGCAGGCGTGATTGCTCCAATGGCTTTTGGGATATTGGCTACGATGAGATGGATGTACGGCTTCTTCGGCAATTACGGCGTAGTTATTATCATACTGGTATTCATAATTAGAATTGTCATACATCCCCTTACGAAGAAGAGCCAGGTTTCGATGAGCAAGATGGGCAAACTTGCACCGAAGGTCGAGCAGATAAAAAAGAAGTATGCTAACAATAAAGCGGAAATGAATAAACATGTGATGGCTGTTTACAAAGAAAATGGTGCTTCGCCGATTATGGGTATGCTTCCAATGATGGTGCAGATGCCGATATGGATAGCGCTTTACAGTGCCATATATGCCAGCATTGAATTGCGAGGGGCGGCTTTTCTGCCGTTCTGGATTACCAATCTTTCAGCTCCTGATGCACTGTTCAAATTTCCAGCCGGAGTAACGCTGCCATTTATAGGCGACACTTTCAATCTTTTACCTATCCTGCTTGGTGTTGCATTTTATATGCAGCAGAAGTTGATGCCCTCGACGGCTTCAGCGTCGAGTAATCCGCAGATGGCTCAGCAGCAGAAAATGATGATGTTTATGATGCCTCTGCTGTTTCCGCTTATGTTGTACAAAGCGCCGTCCGGCTTGAATTTGTATATTATGGCCAGCACTTTTGCCGGTGTTATTGAGCAGATTGTCATTCGCAAACACATTCGCGAAAAAGAAGAGCAGGAATCTGTCGGCCTGGTTGCTGTTACGAGCAAGACCGGCGGAAAAGTAAAAAAGAAAAAACCAAAACCATTTTATAAAAATTAGCTGGCGGTGTGTAGCGCTGCGAGCTAAGCATTTCGCGTTTAAAATGTATGAACCAAATGACACCATTGTAGCCGTTAGTTCTGCGACCTCAGACAAAAGGGCGATTGTTCGCATATCCGGCTTGGCCACGCTTGAAGTATTGCAGCGAATTTTCATTTCCGAAATTGATATAAGTAAAGCGCAGATTACAACAGGTCAGGTAGTAATTGATAATGAGTTAAAAGTTGACGCAATATTGTATTTATTTCCAGCTCCGAATTCTTACACCGGTGATTGCCTCGCTGAGCTTCATATCCACACGAATTCTCCTGTTATTGAGCGGTTGATTGGCAATTTGCTTTTACTTGATTTGCGAATGGCATCTGCCGGCGAATTTACCGCAAGAGCTTATCTCAATGGCAAAATCGATCTCGCTCAAGCCGAAGCGGTTGGCGAAATTGTTGCAAGTTCCAACAGATTTCAACTTGCCGCTGCGGAAAAACTTTTAACCGGCAGTTTATCCAAGACCGCAAATCAAATTAGTTTATCTGTTATGGATTTGCTAAGTCGTATTGAAGCGGGGCTTGACTTTAGTGGTGAGGATATTGAATTTATAACTCGCAGTCAAGGCATTGAAAAACTTACGGAGATAAATGCTCAGCTGGAGCAATTATTAGCTGGCAGCATTTCTTACGAATCGATGATTGATTTGCCTTCGGTTGGTCTGGCCGGTCTTGCCAATGCCGGTAAAAGTTCGCTTCTAAATAAACTGTTGAATCGCAAAAGAAGTATTGTTTCTGGTGAGCGTAAAACCACAAGAGATATTTTGACAGGCCTGTTGGAGTTGGATAAATCCAGCTGCATAATTTTTGATTGTGCAGGTCTTTTGCTTTCTGGCCAGCAGAATAATATTCTTGATGAACTGGCTCAGCAGGCAGCTGTTGAATCATTGCAGAACGCATCGCTCGTTATATTCTGCGTTGATATTTCCAGTGCGGATTTCGATGAAGACGTTTCGGTTTTTAAGTTCATAGAGCCGAAAAGTTTAATAGCCATTGCAACGAAATCTGATTTATTAAGTGAAGACGAATTAGTCGTTCGTCTGAAAAAATTGAAAGAGCTTTTTGGCTTTGATTTTTTGCCAACGAGTTCCGAAACCGGCGATAATCTAATTTTACTTGGCGATATGATTGACAAAAAAATTATCAGCTTAGCCGCATCACCTGCGGCAGCAACGACAGGCAAGATGCTGGATACAAAATGTGAACTTGCTCTTACCGCAAGGCACAGGCAGGCTGTTAATGAAGCGATTTCAAATACGAATCAAGCCATTTGCGAATTGGAGCTTGGCAATGACGAGATAGTTGCAATGCTTCTTCGCAGCGTTTACAGCTCGATTTGCCTTATTGAATCTGTTCCTGTTGATGAGCAGGTTCTAAGCAATATCTTTGGTCGATTTTGTATAGGAAAATAGGAAAAGTTAAAAACTTAAAGTGTAAAATTCAAAACTACAGTTCAAAGTTCAAAACTGCCAATGAGCACTTGTTTGGTAGTGTCTGAAAATTTTAAGTTTTACATTTCTTTTTTGTCATTCCCGCATAAGCGGGAATCCAGAGTAGAAGCATAGATTCCGAAACGACATCGGGCAAATAACAGCAATTTGTCCTGCTTTCGCAGGAATGACACTCGATAGAGAATCTTTTTACAAAACAGTTTTACATTTTACACTTTAAGTTTTCAGTTTTTCTATTCGTCTTTTGCTTCAAATTCGGCGTCGATTACATCATCATTTGGCTTATCCTTTTTTGTTTCGTCTTGTGGTGGAGCTTGCTGCTCGGTGCCTGATTCGGCCTGTTTTTTGGCTGCCTCTTCATAGAGCACTTTTCCAAGTTCCTGACTGACTGTGCCGAGATTTTCAATTGCTTTTTTTATCGCTTCGGCATCTTCGCCTTTTGCCGCTTCTTTGAGCGTATTAATGGCGTTTTCGATATTACTTCTCGTCTCTGCCGGTACTTTCTCGCCGTGCTCTTTGAGAGTTTTTTCTGTCGAGTAAACCAACTGGTCGGCCTGGTTTTTCACATCGACGGTTTCTCTTTTCTTTTTATCTTCTTCGGCGTGTTCTTCTGCCTGCTGCGTCATTTTCTTAATTTCTTCTTCGTTCAGTCCTGAGCTTGATTTGATTTCGATTGAATGTTGCTTTCCAGTTCCAACATCTTTTGCGGATACGTTTAGTATGCCGTTTGCGTCAATATCAAAAGCAACCTCGATTTGTGGAACACCTCTTGGCGATGGCGGAATATCAGACAGCTGGAATCTACCGAGCGTACGATTGTCTTTTGCAAATTCTCTTTCGCCCTGTAATACGTGAATGTCCACAGTTGTTTGTCCGTCAGCCGCTGTTGAGAAGGTTTCTTTTTTACTGGTTGGGATGGTAGTATTTTTTTCGATGAGTTTTGTCATCACTCCGCCGAGCGTTTCGATTCCGAGTGAAAGCGGCGTTACGTCCAGCAGAAGAATGTCTTTTACTCCGGCATCGCCGGCGAGGACAGCTCCCTGAATAGCTGCTCCGAGAGCCACCACTTCATCTGGATTCAAACTTTTGTTCGGCTCTTTTGCGAAAATTTCTTTTGCGATTGCCACAACTTTTGGAATTCTCGTTGAGCCGCCGACGAGCAGTATTTCTGCAATATCATTTTCTGATAGGTTTGCATCTTTGATTGCCTTTTGGCAGGGTGTTTTGAGCCGCTCAAGAATCGGTTCGGCGAGCGATTCAAATTTACTGCGTGTAATGGTAACCTGCAGATGTTTTGGGCCGGCTGCATCAGCTGTTATAAATGGCAGATTGACAGTTGATTCCATCTGTGTACTCAATTCGCACTTGGTTTTTTCCGCTGCTTCTTTTAATCTCTGGTGAGCCATCGGGTCGCTTCTAAGATCGATTCCCTCTGTTTTTTTGAACTCATCAGCGAGATAATTCATCAGCACATCATCGAGGTCGTCGCCGCCCAAATGCGTATCGCCGTTGGTGCTTAAAACTTCAAAGACGTTATCGCCTATATCGAGAATAGATATATCAAATGTTCCTCCGCCGAAGTCGAAGACAGCTATTTTTTCATTTTTCTTTTTTTCAAGTCCGTAGGCAAGTGCCGCTGCGGTTGGCTCATTTATAATTCTTTCCACTACGAGTCCAGCTATTTTTCCGGCATCTTTAGTTGCCTGTCGCTGGGCATCGTTGAAGTAAGCCGGAACGGTAATGACGGCATTTGTAACTTTTTCACCGAGATAATCTTCAGCTGTTTTTTTCAAGTCCTGCAGAATCATCGCTGAAACTTCCGGCGGTGTATATTCTTTTCCGCGCACATCTACTTTTACCAATTCTTCCGAGGCGCCGGTGATTTTATAAGGCACGATTTTTTCTTCTGAGGAAACTTCTCTATGCCTTCTACCCATAAATCTTTTTACGGAGAACACCGTATTTTCCGGATTCGTAACCTGCTGATGTTTTGCGATTTGTCCGATGAGCCGTTCGCCTTTATCTGTAAAGCCGACTACCGAAGGCGTCAGTCGTGCGCCGGACGAATTAATCAGCACCTTTGGCGTTGAACCTTCCATAACAGCTACCACTGAGTTTGTAGTTCCAAGGTCTATTCCGATGATTTTAGCCATTTCTTTAACTCCCTTTTACATATTTACTGCTCACCCAATTTTTTCACTTGTCAGCTTTTATTACGCTGAGCAGTGAGCAAATTCTATTTAGTTTTTTACCTTTCGATTGAATGTGCAAAACCTATGCCAGTTGTTGGCTGGAATTGTTTTTTTATTGCGTAACTTCTTTTGTTTTAATGTTTTATGTTTTTTTGTGCTGTTTATTACAAAATTTGCTCGCCGTTTTTTGTGCCATTTTGGCAGACGAAGGCAATTTATTGTCCGTGGCTTAATGAACTATTTTACTAACCATTAAGTGTTGAGCGGATGATTTTGGCTCGCAGGGCATCTCTTCCGGCTGCATCGAGTTCTTTGCCGTAGTTTAATTGTAAATGGGCAGGAAGAGTCAGCATAAACAGGCGGTTTATCGTGTTTATTGAAAGACAATTTTCTTTATTTTTTTCCCCGATAGAGCAAAGTTTTTCTATAGCAGGTGTCCGGGCACCCATAAGTTCTCGCATATTTATAGCGAGCCGCAGATGGCTTAAAAGGAACAATGCTTCCTGCGAACTTATCAGGTGGGCATTTTTCAAAAGGGCGGTTGCTCTGGAAATTTTGTCATCGAGAATTTCCGATTTATTTGTGAGCAATTGCTTTCTCGCTGCTTTTTCGTATTCGACGATTT
>JAGLSG010000003.1 GCA_023135865.1 Planctomycetota bacterium
CTGGGGACTTAAAATCCCCTGCCCGCAAGGGCGTGTGGGTTCGACTCCCACCTTGGCTATTGTTAAGCGTGAAAAGTTTTTTAATACGCTTATGATTTATATTCGTTTTGATTGGAGGTAAAATGGCTGAGAAAAAACCAAAACTTGTGGATGCTAATGAACCCAATTTGTATCGGGATGTTTTTCCATATACTCAATTTCCAAAAGTGGTATTCGACGAACGCAATGTTGATTACGATTTGCCGGAGGAAATCTGGATTACCGATACAACTTTTCGCGATGGCCAGCAATCACGACCTCCATATACTCCGCAGCAGGTACTGAGAATTTTCGATTTACTCCACGAAGTCGATGGCGGCAGCGGCTTGATTCGTCAGTGCGAATTTTTCCTGTATTCCAAACGCGACCGCGAAGCAGTTGAGCTTTGCAAGGCACGCAACTATAAATTTCCCGAAGTAACCGGCTGGATTCGAGCTGTAGCTGCTGACTTTAAGCTGGTTTCGCAAATGGGATTGGCTGAAACCGGAATCTTAACTTCGGCGAGCGATTACCACATATTTTTGAAGCTGAAAAAAACACGTCGCCAGGCGTTGAACGCCTATCTTGATGTTGCCAAAGCGGCTCTTGATAATGATGTTATTCCGAGATGCCATTTTGAAGACATAACGAGAGCAGATTACGAAGGTTTTGTTTTGCCGTTTGCAGCTGAACTGATGGCTCTGGCGAAACAATATAATAAGCCGGTGAAAATTCGACTTTGTGATACGCTCGGCTTTGGTTTGCCGTGGCCGGGTGTTGCGGTTCCAAGAAGCGTTCCGAAATTGATTAGCGGTCTTCGCGAAATCGGCGTACCAAGCGAATGGCTCGAATGGCACGGCCATAATGATTTGCATAAGGTTCAGGTGGATGCGGCTACGGCTTGGCTATACGGCTGTAGTGCGGCTAACGGCTCGATGTTTGGTGTTGGCGAGCGAACGGGTAATCCGCCTTTGGAAGCGATGGTAATTGAACACGCACAGATTAAAGGAATGAACGACAAAATTAATTATGCTGCAATAACCGAGCTTGCTGATTACGCTCGCAGTGAACTTGGATTTGATATTCCGAATAACTATCCGTTGGTTGGCAGAGATTTCAATGTTACACGAGCTGGAATTCACGCTGACGGCCTTTTGAAAAATGAGGAAATATACAACTGTTTCGACACGGAAAAATTATTGAAGCGTACGGTTGGCGTAGCGATTACTGACAAAACAGGTGCCGCTGGAATCAAGCACTGGATAGAAGCGAGATACGAAATTGAAATAGCCAAGCACGACCCGCGAGTAGTGAAAATCAAAGATAAAATTGATGCTGAATATTCAGCTGACCGTGTATCTGCGATTTCGGATGATGAAATGTTTCAATGGATTGAGAAAACTTTTGCTGGCGATTTGCCGCAGCGAAAAAAATAATTTCAGGATGCCCGGATGGCCGATACGAAAATCGAAGCGGTACTATTTGACCTTGGCGAAACACTGATTAATTTTGGCAGGGCAGATACGAATGAGCTTATGCAAAAAGGAGCAGAGTTTTCGTACGAATTTCTCGAAAGTATAGGCCAGGCAGTCGGCAGTTTCAAAAGTTATCGCAGATATAGTTTGCTGCATTTGAAAATTCGATACATATTTTCCAATATAATCGACAGGGATTTTGATGTTTTGGCGTTGCTGAAAAAAATCGGCGCAAAAAAATGTGTAAAATTAAGTGAACAGCAATGGCTGGATTTGGCCTGGCAGTGGTATAAACCGCTGCGGCAGATTGCAAGCATTGAAACCGATATTATCCAAACGCTTGGCGCTCTTAAAAAATCCGGCTTGAAACTTGGCATACTTTCCAATACTTTTATAAATAAATGTACTCTGGAAAAGCATTTGGCCAAACTTGGCATATTGGATTTTTTTGACGAGTTGATGTATTCTTATGAGTTCAGGTTTCGCAAGCCGGATGCTCGCATTTTTGCAGCAGCAGCCGAAAGAATCGGCTGCCCCAATAGTAATATAATGTTTGTTGGCGACAGGGTGAATAAGGATATTTTGCCTGCACTAAAAGCTGGTATGCATCCGGTTTTGAAAACGGCCTACACGAATGTTGAAAAAAAATTGCCAAGAAGTGCCTGGCAAATAGACAAGCTCTGCGAATTACCGCAACTGATAGAAAAAATAAACAACGAATCATCCTGATTGATATTGTCATTCTGAACGAAGTATAGCGAAGCGAAGAATGACAATTTGCAAAAATCAACATTATGGCCTATAATTACCACCAAAAATCGAACAGGAGCTTTGCGATATGAGTAAAACAGACACCGCTTTTCAAAAATGTATTAACCCCGACTGCCTGGCCGAATTTTCCTGCAGCGAAGCGTTCTTCAACTGTCCCGAATGCGGCGAACTGCTCGACATTCGCTATAATTGGAACAAGATTGAAGTGCCTTCCAAACTTAGCGATTTTTCCAAACGCTGGGCGACCAGAAATAATCGATTTGACTTTTCCGGCGTGTGGCGATTTCGCGAACTGCTCAGTTTCTGTGCGGACAAGCACAAGGTCAGCATCGGCGAAGGTCAAACCATTTTGCAGCAAAACGACAATGTTGCAAAATATGTCAATATGAAAAACGGCTGTTTATATTTGCAGTACGAGGGCTTAAATCCATCCGGCTCATTCAAGGACAATGGAATGACAGCTGCCTTTAGCCACGCCAAAATGGTTGGCGCAAAATCCTGTGCGTGCGCATCAACCGGCAACACCTCCGCATCGATGGCTTTGTACGCACATAGTTGCGGCCTGGAGAGTACGGTCTTTATTGGCTCTGGCAGAATTGCATTTGGCAAACTAAGTCAGGCGATGGATTACGGCGCTCAAACAATTCAAATTGCCGGCGACTTCGATGATTGTATGCGGCAGGTTCAGGATGTTTGCAGGCAGCTTGGTTTGTATTTGCTCAATTCGCTAAATCCATTTCGGCTTGAAGGCCAGAAAACAATAATGTATCGAATTATCGAGCAATTGGATTGGCAGGTTCCCGATTGGATTGTTGTGCCGGGCGGAAATCTCGGCAATTCCAGCGCATTTGGAAAGGCGTTTGCCGAATTAAAAGAGCTTGGCCTGATTGAAAAAATTCCGAGAATTGCGATTATAAATGCAACCGGAGCTGATACGCTGACCGATTTGGTCAATAATAAAGGTCTTGACTGGAATGGCGGCAGAGTTAATCAGGAAGTTATTGATGAGTATTACGCTGATTTAACAGCTCGTAATTTTTCACCGCACACCTGCGCTTCAGCAATCGAGATTTCACGTCCCGTCAATTTAAAAAAGTGTCTGCGAACGATTGACATTTGCAATGGCATCGTGCGAGCTGTAACCGATGAGGAAATCTGCGACGCAAAAGCGGTTATAGGTAAATATGGCCTCGGCTGCGAGCCGGCTTCAGCTGCAACGCTCGCTGGATTGAAATATCTAATAGCTGACGGAACAATTGGTGCGTCTGAAAAAGTTGCCTGCGTTTTGACCGGCCACGAATTAAAAGACCCCAACGTAACTGTTAATTACCATAAAGAGCAGCAGGGCGAATTTAGTAATCCGCCGATTGAAGCTGCGAACGATATTAATGAAATCATAAAATTAATGACAGCGAAAAATTGAGCGTGAATTTGGCTACAAAACACAAAATAATTTTCGCTGCGATGCTTCTTTCAGCGGTTAGTGCGTTTTGGATGCTCAAAACCAAAACGCTCGGCAATCACGAATGTTTTGTTTCTGTTACTGCTCGTGAAATGCTGCAAAGCGGCGATTTGGTCTGGCCGACCTGCAACGGCCAGCCGCGTCTCAATAAAACTCCGCTTTCCTATTGGCTGGTAGCTCTGGTTTCCAAAGTTGGCGGCGAAGTTAACGAATTTACCGCTCGGCTGCCAAGTGCTTTTTTTGCGGTACTTTCTGTTGCTGCGATTTTGTATTTTGTAAGTCGCTCGCTGTCTCTTCGCATTGCGGCGATTTCTGCTGGCGTATGGCTGACATCTCTCGCTTATGTTCGCTATTCGCACAATGCAAGAGCCGAGATGATTCTCACCTTTTTTATTATGTTGTGTTTTTTGAGTTTTTATTCAGCTGTTAATACTCCGAATCGCAAACGCCGGATTTATTATATGCTGCTCTTCTGGGCGAGTTTTGCTTTGGCGAATCTTGCCAAGGGGCCTGCTCCGATTCCGCTGATTTTTGTTCCGCTGTTTTTTTACGTAGCTGTTTTTCGGCTGTGGAAAAAGATTCCGCAATTATTGCCGGTTTGGGGCAGTTTGATTTTTGTGATTATTGTTTTGCCCTGGCCGCTTGCAATTGCCGGAAAACTCAATTGGGATTTAATGCTTTGGAAGCGTGAATTTGTCGACCGTTTTTTCGGTGGCTACGCATCGGGCGATAAAGCGTTTTATTATTATTTCCCTATAATGTTTCAATTCATAGTGCCGTGGGTGGCTTTTTTGCCGATGGCTTTGGCGGCTCCTTTTTTCAGAGTGTGGGGCAAGCGGCAAAAGCCAATGCAGTTTTTGTGGTTCTGGTTTGTGATTGGTATGGCTTTTCTTGCGATTTGCGGCGGTAAACGTCAGCATTACATATTGCCGTTAATGCCGGCTGCTGCAATCCTGATAGGCATAATTTTAGAGGATATGATTTTTGCCCGCATCGCCTACGACAGAAAATCAGCTGTCAGCGTTTTGAAATGGCACGTTGGCGTAATAATGGTTGGCGTTTTGGGCGGTGTATTTTATGTAGCCAAAGCCAAAATGGATTTGCTTTTGCCGGCGATAATTCTTGGCGTAATGACGCTCGTTGTAATTGCGGTTATTTTGATATTATTTGCGAGAGGAAGACCGGTCTCTGCAACTGTTTCGGTTTTTGCCGGCGTGATGGTTTTGATTATGGCTTCGTGTTTTTTCTTTATTGAGATTTCAGATTCCGACAAATACTCACGTGATTTTTCAAGAGAGCTTTCAAAAATAGTTCCTGCTTCTGAAGATATGATTGCTTACGAATATATTTCTACCAAATCGGTTCACTATTTTGGCCGAGTTGTGCCGGAAATAAATGATATTTCAGCTGCTCTCGAGTATTATGAAAATGGCGACTGGGTCGTTGCAACAGCTGAGCATTTAGAAAAGCTGGAAAAGGCCGGCAAAAATCTACGCAGAGTTTATTATGAAAAAATTGCTGAACGTCGTAAATTCGGCGATGCACAAGGTGCTCTGTTTCACAAATCAGCAGCGATTATAAATCAAGGAAACCTCTAAAAATTTCTACTTGTTTAAACCTTCGACAAATTTCATCTCAGCTTTGGTCAGTGATTCTTTCTTGATTTTTTCAGCTGTTTGAATTGCCTCTTTACAGGTTTTGTTTTGTGATTTGATTAGCCATACAGCTGTTAATATCGCAACTCTTTCATCATCTCCGCTGCCGTGCAGAAGTACCGGCAGGTTCAGTTTGTCAGCCATTATTTCGAGAAATTCGTTGCTGGTTTTTGTGTCTGGGCAAGGATTGTTTTTGTCGATGGGTATTTCGATATATTTTACGCCATTACTTTTTACAAAGGTTATTTCTTCGTTGTGCCAGTTTTTATCGCGATGCTCCGAATTGGTTCTGACATTTACGATTGTTGCAATATGATATTTGTATAGCAGGCGGGTGTAATCCATTCCACGCGGCTGGCCGCTCGTGTAAAGAGTTCCATCTTCTATAATGCAGAAGTTTTTTATGTGAAAATGCCGTACAAGAATAATTGCTGTTAGTGTTATTGCTAAAATGATTAGCCAGCCGAGATATGATTTTTTATTTTTCATTTTTAATCTGCTTTTTGTTTTTGATTAAATTTTATCTTCGATGTATTTTTCTGACCGAATAGATTTTTTTGTCCGTTGATTCAAAATAAATTCTGCTGAGCATTTCACCGAGCAGTCCGGTGGAGATGAAAACCAGGCCGACCATTAAAAGTATAGCTGCCAGGCCAGCCAATGGTCCGTGTGCAACGAGAATCGGCACTTTGTAAACGAATTTATCATAGAGAACATAACCGCTTAGCAGTGCGGCAATTACAAAGCTGCAAAAAGCACCTTTGCCGAAGAAGTGCAGAGGCCTTGTAATGTAGCCGAGCAGAAATCTGATTGTAATTAAATCGAAAGCCACCCGAAATGTTCTCGAAATTCCATAGTTGCTGCTGCCGCTTGGACGGACGATATTTTTGATTGGTATTTCTATAATTTTCGCTCCGTTGCGAGATACAAGTGCGGGAATGAATCTGTGCATTTCGCCGTAGAGGTTTAGCTCATCGATAATTTCTCTTTTGTACGCCTTAAATGTGGTTCCGAAATCATGAATGTCCACGCCGCTTGTTTTTGCTATTAACCAGTTGGCAATTCTTGACGGGATTTTTCTCATTACAAGATTATCGACTCTTACTTTTCGCCAGCCGCTTACGACATCATAGCCGTCTTTGATTTTTTCGAGGAAGTCTGGTATTTCTTCCGGGCAGTGCTGCAAATCGCCATCCATTGATACGATTATTTTCCCTTTTGCAACGTCAAAGCCAGCAGCAAGTGCTGGCGTTTGGCCGAAATTGCGGCGAAGCTCAACTACCACAACTTTGCTGTCTTTTTCTGCGATATTTTTTATTATTTCCAGCGTATCATCTTCGCTGCCGTCCTCTACGAAAATCAATTCGTAGTACAAGCCGGTTTCGTTCATTGTTTTTGCCAGCCGCTGATAAAGTTCATTCGCAACAGCTGATTCGTTGTACAGCGGCACAACAACTGAACAATCGATTTTTGTCTGATTATCTTTATTATAACTGTCCATAGTTAATCAATTCTATTTTTGCATCCTCAATAAATTCTTTTGTGCGTTTATCGCAGAGCGAATCGAATTCGCCTTTTCTCTGATTTATAAGCCGTGTTTTATTTGCATCCAGTCCGTCAACATATCCCGGATGAGTCATAACTTCAGCGATGTTCGCCGGATTGTAGAGAGCTACTGCTTTAAAAAAGTTAACATCTATTTTTCCAGTGTGAGCAACGCCGAGCAGTGCTTTTGTTTTCAAAAGATTTTGATTTAAATTTTGCAAACGATTTATTCTTGCCATAGCTCGCACCATAGTGGCTCGAATTTTGCCGCCTTCACTCGGCAGCGGCCAGGGGATTGCCGAGAGCTGCTTTGGCTCGTATGTGTTTCGCACAGCGCCGATTTTGAAACGTTTGGCCAGCCGACAAACCATAGGAAAAAGTGCTGGGAAACTGTGTAAATGTTTATGCGAATCGAGATGGGTTGGCTGCAAACCACTATCAATTACCCATTGAATCTGAGCGGCCAATTCCGTTTCAATAGCTGAGCGGATTTTGTGATTGGCGATTGAAAAAAGAGAAATTTTTCCAGCTGAAAGCCCGAATTCGCCATCATCATTTACAAGGCAGGAAATATCTTCTCTTTTTGAAAGCGGTGTGCCCTCGGTTAGATTAAGATGCACGCCAACGCCGAGCGTTGGCAATTGTTTTGCGATTTCGACCGCCTCTTTTGCAGCCGGCATATTAGCCATAATTGTTGTGCTGGTTAATACGCCGTTACTATGCGCTTCGGCGATGGCTCGATTAACTCCTTCGCAAAGCCCGAAATCATCGGCATTTATTATTAGTTGCTTTTTCATACAACCGCAAGTTTAAGCGGCTAAGTCGCTCGGGTCAATCATAAATTCAAGACCGCTCAAAAGCCGCAGCCGTCTGTCAAGCTGGCAGGCGGATTTGAGTAAACTGCAATTTTGCCATATTAACTGCAAAGGCGGCTTTGCGGCGTAACTTCTTTTGCAAAAGCTGTTTACGTAAAAGATACAGGTTTTAGCCCGGCTGGCACAACATTTGCACTTTATAATAGATTATGGTTTTGAATGTGCCAAAATCCGAAGAGTTTAACGTCGTTGCCAGCGATGCCAACTGGGCATGGCCGGATGCGGTTCGCAATATATTTCAGCCAAGGGGCGTTAATATGCTCGTGGCTGACAATGCCAATGATTTTATAAATATTATAAAAAGAAAACGAATCCACACAGCGATTGTGGATATGGATTCGCAAAGAGCAAACGGCTTTGCGACAATAAAAATTATCCGAATGAATTATCCGATTATGCCGTGCATTTTGCTAAGCGAAGCTGGCGGCGAATCGCTGCTCGAAAGGGCACTTGAGCTTGACGTTTTCAGTGTGATAGATAAGCCGGTTAATATGAATATTCTTCAAAACCAGCTCGATAGATTATTTTTGAAAAAATATAACAGCGCTATATTTGG
>JAGLSG010000030.1 GCA_023135865.1 Planctomycetota bacterium
CAATTGTAATCTGCTCATTTCTTATGGCACGCTGGGCTTTATTGGAAATTTCAGTGCCGTTGAACCACATCGTTTTGGTAACGATGCGGCGATTGTTGGTTAGAACGCCATCCGCTATATCGATGAAATTCTGCGAATGCAGCGGAGTCAGAATCATATAAATATCTTCCAGCGGAATCTGGCAAACGATAAAAGCCGCTGCTGCATAAAGAGCTGCCAATGAAACGCATTCGCCGGCTCCGGTTTTGTAGCCGTCTTTTAATTTGAAAGCGTCCATCGCCTCAACGGTTTCGGTTTTCCAATATGGAATTATATCGCTGTGATATTTGTCAAGGCCGAAGTGCCTGCGAATATCAACATCGAAATAATATTTGTCGCCCTGATAGCCGAATAACGCATTGCTTTTTGCTATCTTTTCCGGCGAAATAAATTCCTGAAATCTTTCAAGTTCTTTTTTCTGGCTGGTCAAACCCCACGTCTCAAGGTCGAGATTAAATTCGTATTCATCAATTATAAATTGCTTTAGCCGAAGCAGTTTTTTGTAACTGCTTTTACCTTCGAGTTTTTTGAAGCAATCCAGCTGCCGCCACTTCCAGATTACAGGACTCATAATGTTTGCGAGAACCAAACTGTACATCAATTCGGGAAAGACAAAAATTTCCATATCCGAAAGCGTAATAGCTGAACTATATTTTTCAAGTTGAGCCGAATCCAATTTCAATTGTCCCCTCTCTCGCAGAAGCTATACAAAACACAATCATTGCACTGCGGACGTAATTTTCCGCTGCAATTTTCAATAATTCCAACCCTCGATAAAGCAAAATCATATTTCGCCGGGTCAGTTGGAATAATTTTTTTAAAGCCAGCTGTAATTTCCAAAGCCGTTTTTAACGAAACATTTTTTCCGCTGGAAAAACCAATAATCCCGCAAAGCCGAGCCATATGAACATCGATAGGCACAATAAGTTTGGATTTGTCGATCGATTTCCACAGCCCCATATCAACATCATCGCTTCGCACCATCCATCGCAGGAAAAGATTGAGCCGTTTACATGCACTTTTATCGTCGGGGCTTACCAGTAAATATTTTAATCCACGACTTATTTTGCCATCATAATTTGTGATGCGAATTTGGAGCATCGCCTGGCAAAATTTTGACAGGGCAGGAATTATATTTTCGTCGCCGCTATTGTAGCCGAGCGTAAAAAACGTTTCAATGCTCCCAAATTTTTTCAAAACGATTTGTAGTAATTCAAGCAAATCAGAAATGTCATCACCGCCAGTGAAGCGATGCCGGAAATTTTTCAGTTTTTTTCTGCCGGCAGCGGAAAATTTTAAAACAAATCCCGAAGGACTGTTTCCCATAAAACTAAAAAGCTCGGCTAAACTTTTTTCTATCTGAGCCACTCTGCCATAAGCGAGAGCTGCCGATAGAAATGCGGCTATTTCCATATCCGCTCTGTTGCGATAATTATAGACGAATTGTAACGGATCCGGCCAGATAAGCCGGCGGTGGTTATACTTCTCGTATAAACCGTCCAGCACAGCTTTAATTTGAGCGGTTCGCGCGTTTAGTAAAACTTTTTTGCATGAATCTGTTTTTTTGTTTGTCAAAGCGGCTCGAACTGGTCCTTGTCAGCTCCGCATTCGGGACAAACCCAGTCATCGGGCAAATCTTCAAAGGCGGTTCCAGGTTCTATTGTATTTTCAACATCGCCAACAGCCGGGTCATAAATATAACCGCAGACAATACATTCATACTTTTTCATATCTTTGGCTCCTTTTTCCTGTTTTGCCTCTGGTTTCTTTGCTATGTAAGTTGCTGCTGTTTTCGGCGTTTTGCCGCCCTTAACAGCACGATAATAATTGTACGTCATTGGAATTTTGTTTTCGTCGATGGTTTCACAGGCAGTAATTTTTGCGATAAAAAGCGTATGCGTTTCAATCTCAATTTTATCTGTAACTTCAGCTTCAATAAAACCGACCGTATTATCGGCAACTATCGGTGTGCCGTTTTGGCCGATTTTGTAATTTACATCCTGAAATTTATCAATGTCTTTACCTTTTTTGAAACCGAATCTCCAGATGAATTCCATCGGCGTATCTTCAGCAAGAATTGAAATCGTAAAAACTTTACTTTTGTTGATAAATTCATTAGTTAGATTTTTCCTATTAACGCTGACGGCGAGCATCGGCGGTTCCGGCGTAATCTGAAATACCGTATTGACAATGCAGCCGTTAAATTTGTCATCCGATTTGGAACTTATGATGCACATTCCATAGCTCAAATTAAACAGCGATTCTAAATCTAACATTTCCCTCTCCATAATCCGTGAACGTTGCAATACCCTCTCGCCGTTACCTCCGCCGCTGCAACGCCAAAAACGGCCTGCGGCTTATTGCCGGGTTCTAAAAACTGCCGCTCTGCTTTGCCATCTGCTAATAATTCAATCCACTCAATGTAATGTTTGGCTTCCATAGGATGCAAAACGCTGCCAACGGTAACTTTGTAGCCGCCGTCGATTTTCTCAATTACAGGTACGTGCTTTTCCTTTGCAGCATCGGTTATATTTTCATCCATAAATTTCATTGGTTGGCCGCAGCAAACGAGTTCGCCAACGCCGCCGTGAAGAACCTCTACGATATTTCCGCATATTTCGCATTTATAGATTTGAAGCTGTTCCGCCATAATCGTTCCCCTTAATTGATTCAAGAATCTTATTATTTACTTTTCTCTGCTGAAAAAATCATTACTGTCATTGCGAGTCCGCCTGTAGCGGACGTGGCAATCTCGATTTTTTGAGCGTTGGGATTGCTTCGCTTCGCTCGCAATGACCCGAGATAGCATCTTTACTTTATAATCCCAAGCTCTTTGTGTTTGGCCAGAATTTCATCAGCTAATCTGTCAAGAGCTGCGAAATCATTTTCTTTTGGCTCACCTTTCGATAAAACCGGTTCAAGAATTTCAGCTTTGAGATTCGGAATCATTGAAGCCAACTGCTCTACCATTTTTCCGCCCCAGCCGAAAGAGCCGATTATGGAAGCGAATTTTGTTTTTGGCCGAAGTGCATTCGCAAGAAATGCCGCATAAGCCGCCAGCGGATGCGCAGCAGCGAGAACTGTCGGCGAACCAATCACTATTGTAGCGGCATCCACCATAGCCATCGCCAACTTGCCAATGTCAACTGCCGAAAGCTCAAACTGCTTTACACCAATGCCTCTTTCAATAAGAGCCGCAGTAAAATACTCTGCCATTTTCGCTGTGCTGCCGTGCATTGAAACGTATGCGAGGATAACTTCGTTTTTCACCGCATCGCTCGACCAATCTTTATAGGCATCCATAATAAATTTCGGTTTTTTATAAACAGGCCCATGACTTGGAGCGATGATTTCGATTTGGAAATTTTTGAGCTTTTCCAAATTGCTATTTATCTGCCTGCGAAACGGCATCATAATTTCAGCGTAATATCTTTTAGCCGGCTCATAAACAGCTGATTCGTCCTCAACAAATAAACTGCTCGCTGCAAAATGTGAACCGAAAAAATCGCACGAAAAAAGAATCTTATCTTCCTTCAGATAAGTTCCCAAAGTTTCCGGCCAGTGAACCCACGGCAGAAAAACAAATTGCAAAGTTTTATCGCCGAGCGACAATTGGCCGCCATCTTCAATGGTGACAAATCTGTCATCTTTTATTTCGAGTAGATTGGCTAATATATCTTTGCATTTTGCATTGGTTACCAATTTTGCATTTGGAAACCGTTTCAAAATATCCGGCAAAGAGCCGCTGTGGTCTTGCTCACCGTGATGAGCAATTACATAATCGATTTTTTCAATGCCGAGCTTCTCAAGATTTCCGAGCAGGACATTGGTTTTAGTCGGGTCAACCGTATCGAGCAGAGCTGTTTTTTCGCTGCCTTTTATTAAATAAGAATTGTAGCTCGTGCCGTCCGGCAGAGGAATTAATTTATCAAAAAGGCGAGCATCGAAATCAATTGCTCCGACCGAATAAATGTTTTGCTTTATTTGTCTCATTTTTTTAATTCACCTATCGCTTTTAACGCTGCTTCGTAATCCGGTTAGTTTGAATTAGTAATTAACAGCTTCAATTTCCTGATAGCTTTGCGGATGCGCACAAGCCGGACAAATGTCAGGAGCGTCAGTAGCTTCGTGAACATAGCCGCAATTTCTGCAGACCCATCGAACGGGTTTTTCCATTTTGAAAACTTTACCTTCAGCTATATTCTCAGCCAATTTCAGATAGCGGTCTCGATGCCTTGCTTCAGCGACAGCTATACTTCTGAAAACGTCAGCTATTTCGGCAAAACCTTCTTCATCTGCAATTTTTGCAAAGCCGGGATACATTTCCGTAGTTTCATAATTTTCGCCGGCTGCAGCTGCCCTTAAATTTTCAATAGTTGCTCCAATTACGCCAGCTGGAAAAGCTGCTGCGATTTCGACTTCTCCGCCCTGCAGGAATTTGAATAATCTTTTTGCGTGTTCTTTTTCCTGATTGGCTGTCTCTTCAAAGATAGCTGAGATTTGAACATAATTATCTTTTTTGGCTTTACTTGCAAAATATGTATAACGGTTTCTCGCCTGCGATTCGCCGGCAAACGCCGTCAATAAATTCTTTTCTGTCTTACTGCCTTTTAACTCCATAACGATTTTCCTTTTCCCGATTATGTTCTTATGCTTTCAATGATATTATTATCATAATTGATTGTCGCAAACTACATACGCTGTTGTTGTGCAGCTTGTTCCCGATGCCCCCTTTTTTATAAGCATCCTTTTGAGTATATGATTATTGTATAGCTGTATATGATAAAAATCAACTGTTGGAAAATTTAATTGAACCTGTCGCGCGGCCTTATCCGGCTTTTTGCTTTAATTGTCCTGTAATTTTGTCTTTTTTTTATTGGATTTGAATTTTGTGATTGTTTATACTGCTGTTTTGCGGGCAGGTAGCTCAGTTGGTA
>JAGLSG010000031.1 GCA_023135865.1 Planctomycetota bacterium
GAAAATCCGTGTGTCGGCGGTTCAAGTCCGCCCCTGCCCATTTCACCTTTTTTGTAACCGTTAATGCCAAACTGCCCTTTTACTATATTTTCGTAAAAAATAATATATTTGTTGTTTTTAGCTGATATTAGCAGTACAACAGTGCAATAATTGAATATTGAGTTGTTAAATTGAAATGATTGTGCAATAGAGCATTGAGATGGCGAAGTCAATACCTCGGATTTGCTTTTTGATACATAACGTTATCGTCATTTCTCTTATTCTATTAGTTTTTGCTAAGCAAGGAACTTTATGTGCGTAGATCGCATACCAGCCCTTAAAATAGGGAACCTGGAAATAAACCCACCTATCATACAAGGCGGAATGGGTGTCAGGGTGTCAGGAGCTAATCTGGCTTCCGCCGTGGCAAACACGGGCTGCGCTGGAGTTATCGCCAGCGTTGGATTGGGACTATTTGAAAAATTTCCCAGCTCTGAATCGGGAAGACTTAACGAAAAAGCCCTAAGACAAGAAATTCAAAAAGCGAGAAAGCTAAGCAGCGGAATAATTGGTGTCAACATAATGGTCGCACTTTGCGACTATGACAACATTGTAAAAACTGCTGTTGATGAAAATGTTGATTTAATAATTTCCGGTGCAGGATTACCGTTGGATTTGCCAAAATATCTGAACGGTAAAGACATTAAGTTAATCCCTGTCGTTTCCTCGGCAAGAACTTTTAAAATCCTCTGTAAAAGATGGAAGCATCATTTCAATAAACTGCCCGATGCTGTAGTTGTGGAGGGCACCAAAGCCGGCGGTCATTTGGGATACTCCTACGAGTCCATAGTAGATAACACGGCCTCCACACTTGAACAAATAATTGAAGAAGTAATTAAGATAGCCAATTCTTTCGAGGCCAGCATACCTGTTATCGCTGCTGGAGGAATCTTTGACGGCAATGACATTGCTCATTTCCTCAAATTAGGTGCCTCAGGAGTCCAAATGGGCACTCGTTTTGTCTGTACAGATGAATGCGATGCTCACGAGAATTTCAAGCGTGCCTATTTGAATGCCAAAGCTGAGGATTTAACAGTAATAAAAAGCCCCGTCGGATTGCCGGGCAGAGTTATAAATAACAGTTTCGTAGAAAAAATCAAACAGGGCAAAACAATGCCTTTTAAGTGTAACTACAAATGCCTCAGAACCTGCGACCCAAATAAGGCGCCATATTGCATAGCCAATGTACTTGCAAATGCCGCACAGGGAAAACTTGATGAATCTTTTGTATTCGCCGGTTCAAACGCTTACAGATGCAACGAAATTATACCTGTAAAAACACTTGTCGAAAAATTAAGTAAAGAATTGGCGGCAGCACTTGCTATCAAGCAAGATGCCTCAGCGTAAAATTTAATTAGAAAATCTAAATTCAAAAATAAGGAAAACGAAATGAATCTTTATGTTGGAAATTTATTATTTGATGTAACCGAAGCCGATTTAAAAAAGGCCTTTGAAGCGTTTGGCGAAGTAACAGAAGTTCGTCTTATCATGGACAAGTTCAGTGGTAAATCAAAAGGATTCGGCTTTATTGAAATGCCTTCAAAAGATGAAGCAGAAAAAGCTATCAGCGAACTGAACGGCAAGGATTTCAACGGACGCGATTTAACTGTCAACGTAGCAAAACCAAAGACCGACAGTCGTCGTAGCGGTGGCAGAGGCAGAGGCGGCCCAGGCCGAGGCGGTTTTGGTGGCGGTTCAAATCGAGGCAGTGGTGGTTCAGGCGAACGTCGCTACTAATAACCAGAACCAGTAATAGCTTTTTTAGTCCTTAGCTTGCTATTTGCAATAGTTAGAACTGACCCCAAAGCTCGATTTCAGCGGCTTGCGTATTGTATTTCTACATTGTTTACAACTACCGCTTTATGTAATATCATATTGGCTATGGCTATTAACTTTCAAAAATTCAAGCCGGCTCTGGTTTTAATAGCGCTCTCTGCTGTAATTTGCATTATGCGTTACCATACTTATGATGAGCCGTTTGAACGCGATATTGCCAGCCATTCGGTAATCGGCCAGGAACTCTTAAATGGCCGCCAACTCTACTCGGATTTGTGGGACAGCAAACCGCCGGCCATATTTGTTACTTACGCTCTTTTTAATTTCATCTTTGGGATGGGACCACTTGCCATATATTTTCTCGGCATTACCGCTGCGATTATAACCCTGCTCGGCGTTTACAAGGCCGGCTGCAAAATGGCAAATCCATCCGGTGGAATCTGGGCTGCGATTTTCTGGACGATAATTTGCAGCGACCTATGGCTTTGGGCGAACCAACCAAACATTGAGGTCTGCATTAACGCAGCTTTGGTTTGGGCGTTCGTACTGATTCTGCGAGCTTCAATTGAAAAAGTTCAATTACTAAGATGGATTTCAATAGGGGCACTTTTTGCAGTTGCCACAATTTATAAGCCGGTAGCTATAACTTTTGCTGTACTTTTGAGCGTTGTTTATTTTGCAGTAAATTTTTCAAACGCCCGCCGCAGAAAAATATCTTTTCTGCAACTATGCACAGCCGCTGCAACAGGTGCTGCGATTTGGGGCTGCGTTTTCGGCTATTTTGCCATCACAAACAGATTGAGCGTTTTTTACGAAACGGTTTTTTCTTACGGCAGCTATTACACTCAAAGCAGAGGTGGTAACGTCTGGAAAAACATTATAGAGGGCTTCGGCAGTAAAAGATTATTTTATAGGGCAATGAAATCGGTTCCGCCATTGGCTGTTTTAAGTATTGGCGGAGTATTGGCCGGCTTGTTTACTCGTTCAAGGCGCAACTGGATGCTGCTTTTGGCTTTTTTTATTGCAGCACCACTCGCTATTGCAATTCCCGGCAGATTCTATCCGCATTACTATCAATTGTGGCTATGCCCGATGGTAATAGGCGGCGGCTGGGCAGTTACCGCATTTGGTTCAAAAAATAAATTCAGCACAATAATTTTAAGAAATGTCATTGGAATTATTGCTGTGATAATACTAATTTGCCTCGTTCTGCCTCAATATAAATTCACACCTAATCAATGGTCTGCAAATAAATACGGCCAGCAATTTGCCATAACGAGAGCAATTTCAAAAAAGATTGATGAAATTCTTCCGAAAGATGAAACGCTTTACGTTTGGGGGATAAATCCTGAGATTTATTTCTGGACTAATCGCCGACCGCCAACCGGCCTGATATGGTCAACCGATTTAATTGAAGGGCCATTGGCCAAAGAGCATACAAAAAGAGTAATTGAAGACCTTGAAAAAACAAAACCAAAAATGATTGCCTTTAATATGCTTCAGGTAAATGCGCCGCGAAATCATCCGGTGATACTATGGATAATGAAAAACTATCAGCCGTTGACTGGAAAAAGCAACTTGGGAATACTGTATCAAAGACCATTTTTCAAAATCCTTGTTCGAAAGGATGAATACTTAATCAAAAACCTGCCAAAAGGAAAAAGCTGAGCGTCAAGAGGATAGATATGAATAATCCAGAAAAACTCAACCAAAATACAAACAGTCATTACCGGATATTCGTGGGATTGCTTTGCGTGCTGCTCATCTCCATAATGACACACAATATTGACAGACCCTTCACTGGTTTGCACAGTTGGGGGCAAGCACACGAACACTGGATCAGCCGTGCACATGTAAATTATGGTCTTGGCTATACGAAAGGATTTATGACTTGGGCAGTTGGTAACCCACCTGCCGAAAATCCTTCACGCTACCTGGACCACCCACAACTATCCCTCCTTGTTGATGCCGCTTTTATGTCCGTTCTCGGTATCCACGACTGGTCGCTAAGAGTGGTGAATATCGCAACAACTCTCGTTACATTGCTTCTTCTTCTAAAGATTTTGCGAGGTTTACTGGAGGAAAGAACTACCCTCTTGGCCGGCTTGCTGTTTGCTTTATTCCCCTTAAACGGTTACTTCGGCGTTGGTATGTGGATGTATCCCCTGGTTTTTCTGTCCATCTGGTGCTACATGATTTTAATAGGTGTTCTGAGAGATAGCCCTCAACCCGGCCGACTGCACAAGTTTGGATTAGCCATAGGATTGTTCCTCGCTCTTCAAATGAGCTGGGAAGGATTCTTTTTTGCGATGGCCATCGGTGTCCATTATGTCTTCAGATGCATTCATCGTAAGCAACTACCGAATAAAACATTACTGACGATTCTGATTATAGCACCGCTATCAAGTCTGGCTTTGATTTTTATAACCCTGGCTGCCGGCAAAGGATGGGATTTTGCGAGATTATTTGAGGTATATAAATGGCGAGCAGGTTCTGGAGAATTACAGAAACACGATTGGGGAAAATGGTTTGCCAGACTCTGGGAATTCTCTGTCACGAATTTCTCGCTGCCGGTTATGATAATAACAATAGCATATCTAACATTCGGGCAGTTATTTCTATTAATACAGGATGCACCCAAAAAGGTTGCGAAAGCTGTATCAATGAAATTCCCACATTTCTGGTTCTTTATAATGCCTGCGATATTTCAGCTGTTCCTGTTGAAGGGTTGCCTTTGGAAACATCAAACCTGGCTTAGACCATTAATGTTGCCAATCGTTATAGCAGCGGCCTTAGGTATAACTTTATTGGCAAATCAGCTTGCAAAAATCAAACCCATCCTTGCTAACATCAGTACAGTACTCCTCGTAGGCATTATTACAATATTCTGTTCGATTGGCTTGAACAATTATTACAGTATAACTCACTTTTCACCAGCTAAAGTAAAACTTTTTAAAATGTTAAACAAACGTATTCCTCCCGACAAATCGCTTTTAAGTCCGTTAATATCTGTCGAAGGATTGGTCGTCAATCAGCACAGCGCTAAAGGCGCCCATTACCGTCCTGAGGTTGCGTGGTATCTGGACAGGAAAATCGTGCCGGCTGTAACCTTTGAACAAATTCAAGAGAAAGCCGCAACCGGAAAGTACCCCTACTATCTCGTACCATATCACCAACAGATGGCTCCTCTGATAAATCAACTGAGAAAAAAATACAAATATGAAACATTCCAAGGCGATCCGGGAGGAAAAGGGCAAGCTCCTATGATACCCTACCTGCTTTTTGATTTATACAGCAGAGTATCCAATTAGAAATCAGTCAATTTTACCTACCGGCGATGACGAAACAAAGTTATTGTCCACCTGTTTTTTGAAGTCGTCTGGTGACTTGCGCCAAAGCCATAATACACATGGCCCGCCAACAGTAAAAATATAAACGGTTGTTACTGCACGGTCAATCATCGCAGCGAGAATCCCTATTTCCAGCGGTATACCAAGAACAACTGCACCAAAACCAAGCACTATCTCTCTAATTCCTAATGAGCCCGGAGTTAATCCTACAAATAAAGTAACAACACCCAAGGCGCCTAAAATAAAATATCCACCCGGATGTATGTCTTCCCCTATGCTGTGATAGATGATCCAGAAACGTATAGCGGTGAACAAAAAATTCAAAGTCAAAAGTATTACTGAGATAAAAACTGTTTTCTTTGCCTTTGCTATTTGATGTCGACCGGAAAGAAAATTCCTGAATGTTGTACTAAACATTCCTTGTCCTTTTGGCTCAGGCAACGGCAGCAACAGCAAAATAATTGAACCAATTGCTGTTGTGAAAAATACAATTGACAAAATCTTGTGTTCGTACTCACATAGACCGTAGATTGTCAGCAACACTACCATTCCTACAGCTGTAGCTGTTGCTGTCATCAAAAAGGTTAAGTACAAAAAGAAACTTGCAAAGTGTGCGTAGGCAAGCCCATAGTGGTGTTTTAAGTAATTTGCTCTAAATATCGTTCCATACTTCATTGGAACATAATTAAGAAGCAATGCTGCGTTATGAAGCCAGAACATGTCCCAGAAAAGGGTCTTTGTATGTAGTGTATTTATCAAACATTGTACAATACGGGCGCCAATGAGAGCTGTTAAGCCATATAGGAAATACATCGCCAAAAGTTGTGTCGGACTCAAATGCAATATGGATTTTAGCTGCTCCCAGTGCCTCGCCAAATACCACAAAAGAAAAGCTAATATCACAAAACCCAGAATACTTTTAAACCATTTACCCACGATTGCCCTTTTCAAGTCCAGCTTCTGCTATCGGCGTATTTCTCATCCTACGATAGGCTGAACGTATGACACGTAAATGTCAGGTTTTTTACTCCAAAATGTGGGAGCTTTCGCCGCTTAACAGAAGCAAGCACCGAGCTTACCAACGGATATTTCCAGGGTAAAAGCGATTCATTCCAACCTGAGACAAATGCCGTTGTTATAATGGCTGGGCTGAATAGTTTTTCCTCATCAAGTAATCTGATGGTACTACCTTGATCGGTAGGCGATAAATAATTCTGCAAGCTCGTAACAAGTTTTTTCACTTCACTCACTGGGATGTCGCTGCGCCCATCGAGTGAAATATCAAACGTAACGATTAAAATTCCGTCATCTTTCAAAAGTCTAACAAATTCTTTAATTATCTCGTCGTAATTCTTCGTATGTTCCAAGACCGAGACACAATATACAATATCGAAAGAACTGCTTTCAAGAGCCGTGTCTCTAATATCCCTGCATAAAAA
This sequence comes from Planctomycetota bacterium, assembly GCA_023135865.1. Taxonomy (GTDB): domain Bacteria; phylum Planctomycetota; class Phycisphaerae; order Sedimentisphaerales; family Anaerobacaceae; genus JAGLSG01. The sequence continues at coordinate 6,605 of JAGLSG010000031.1, forward strand.
TTTCACGTCGGTGCCCATCTGTGTGTTTATTGTCCTAAACATCTCTGGCAGCGACAGGCCAGCATCACAGCATGTCAGTGCTGCTGCGCCAATGGCTTGCTTCAGAAAGTACGGGAAAAAGGTAATGCCAGAACCAGCATCAAGTATTTTTATTGGCCTGCCACCACGTGCTGCTGCATACTTTTCAATCTGTGAAAAAACGAATGGATACTCCCACTGCCTGCTCCACTGATGCAAAGGGTCCATTACCCATTTTCGGCGATAAGCAGACAATATCTCATTGTTTTGGGCAACGAAACCATTGGAGAATTTTTCCATACGTGAAAATAGTTCGCTTTGCAACAAAACATTGTAGTCAGAAATCTTGACTAATCCCTGAGGCAACTGTATTTCCATAATATCTGCTTTCTCTGTAATATAATCCTGTTAAATATCCTTAACACACATTGTTTCAGAATCCCATTTCAATCAATATCCTGGCAATCTGCTCTGACGGGCTGGGCCATTCGGATGGAGATGTTGTTTGGCCGGGCGATTCGGCCTTGGCCAGGAATACATCCAAGACGGAATCGTCGAAGCCCCACAGCATCGCATTTTTCCCCAAGCCGTCCGGCCGCTCGGTCTTCTTTCGCAGTATAAGACAGGGCTTGTTCAGGTAAGCACATTCTTCCTGAATACTTCCACCATCTGCTAATACCATTTTGGCAGATTTCAAAAGAGCGGTAAAATCAACATAATCAAGCATATCAAGCATATCAATGTTTTTGTTCAGTTTATCATACAAAGAAAACTTTTTTAAATATTTCATTGTCGGCTTATGAGCCACAAAAACAACCCTCATCTCCTGCGAAATACGATTGAGCAATTCCACCACTTTCGACAACTTTTTTGGCCTGGTAATCGTCTCAAATCTATGACATGTCGCCAGCGCAAACGTTCCTTGCGGTAAATCTATCGACAGCCGAACATTCTCCATTAGACGCAGAGAATCCACTACTGTATTACCGTCAATTTTTACTATCCGCCCTTTAACCTTCATCCGCTCCAGATTCTCTACCGCCTGCTCAGACGGAGCAAAAAGAATATCACAGCGTTTCATACAGTATATTCGTATAAGCTCTTCCGGAAACGGATGCCAGATATTAAAGCTTCGCAGTCCCGCTTCGACATGCCCTACTCTAAGCCCTGCAGCTTTAGCCATCCTAAGTCCCAGAAGCGTGCTCATCGTATCACCGTGAATCAGGCATATCCCGTCTTCACTAAAAATTTCCCGCATAACTCTCTTTTTGTTGAAGAGGGACATAAGTAACAACTTAAATGTCCATTTCAACCCAGCCAGTATCGAGGTAATATCTTCACCTCTTTTAAGAAACACATCCGGCTCACCTGTCCTGAATTTCTGTCTCAACATACTCGTAAATTCCGCATGCTGCCCTGAATCTATATAGCGATACCCCATCTGCCGCTTTTTAAATTCTACCATTACAGGGGCCATCTTTATGAACTGGGCTTTAGTGCCGATGAAGAAGTGAATCATATCTATTTTTCCTTCCGTAATAAGTGCACAGCTCACAAGCGTCCTTATACCCTTATCTGCCGAGACGGCTCAGCGTCTTTTAAGCAGAATTATCTGTATTTCTTTATCGGCCTTAACGGCATAGTTTTCTATCAGATGCTCAACATTGTGTTTTTGGCGAATGCCCTTCCAATCCCGCCAGGTTAGAAAAGCATAAGTGTAATCGCCTTTGAGGACATCGTCCCAGGTGCCGTCAATAAACTGCTCGTAATCGAATTTTTGATTGAAGAACACATTGAACATCCAGCAGTGCGCCCTTACCTCCCGTCCCAACATACGGGAACGTTTGAAAATGTCTTTCGAGACCAGTATTTTTACGTCCTTATCGAAGCGAAGCTCGTCCGCAAAAACACGGTAAGACTCGTAACGCCGCTCACTCCTTTCAGCCACGACCCTCTTTTCCAGAGATGCCAGATTGACTTTCAACGGGTGGTAAACTATAAAAAAGAAACAAACGAAGGAGACAAACAGCGCAACCAGGCCACGTTTTTTTGAAAGCGCTCCCACCATGACCAGAATCGTTACTGAAATTGGAAGTATAGCGGCCGTGTAGAAAATATCCGGCCCCCTGAGCTGGAAAAATTTAACCAACTCATCTACATAGAACATAAAAGCCGAAACAACTATAAACGCCGCCAAGACCAAGATAAATGCTATAACAGCTCGCGGAATACGATGCGTTCTCTTTACAGTCCAAATACCTTTTACATCGAAGGTAAAAAACTGGGCTGCCCATATACACATTCCGGGAATCGCAGGTGCAAAGTACCGCCAAATTATATGAAAACTGCCTCTGACATAACTGATGAACATCACCAATACAAGCGGTAAAACCCATGTGATTTTTTCTCGTATCGAAAATTTCTTTTTCGCAGCACCGCATCCCACAAGAAAATACAACAACACACAAGCAAAAAAAGATTTCGTTGAAACATAGGTGTACCATGACATACTCCGAGCAGTAGTGGGGTAATACCCTCTGTAGTTAAACTTCAGAAGAGTCTTTATATTTGAAGGGCGGATAGAAAAGAGTGGGTCTTTGAGAAAAGCCAGATCGAGTATCATCAATACCATACAGCCAGCGAGTATGCCGATGCATATCCAGCCGATATCACGCCAGAACCGCCTTATGCTGCGGCTACCATCAGATTTGAGCAAAAGACCTAAGGGCAGCAGCGCCAAGCATATACCACTTTCTTTTGACTTCGTGGCCCAGAAAAATATGAACCCAAGAATAAGCAATACCACATTCCTGTGAATTGTGGCGTTTAATCCAAAATATAGATATATAAATGTCCCAAGAGTAACCAAAAACATAACCGTGGTATCCGCAAATGTGCAACCAGCATAATATGCGAAAAGGTCATTTGAGCATAACAACAGAACAGCCAATAGGCCAACTACCCAGCCACGTCTGCCTGCAAGTAACCTCGCGCACCAATACACCAAAACTGACGTGGAGAAAAAAAGGAAGCACCAATATACCCTGGCTCCAGTTAATGCGTCGCCGGCAAGCCAGAAGAAAAACTTTTGCAGATAAATGTGTCCATAACGGTTAAGCACCCATGCCTCTTTTGTCGTGTACTGTGAGACATTCATATAAAAGATGTCATCCCACTCAATCGCAGTGCCGACATAGTGAAAAAGCCAGACCCCCAATGCCAGGCCCAGCATAGGAATAGCTATAAGCTCTGATTTGCTCAGAGTAGAAATTCCACTTTGATTTTGTTTATTGATATCAGCCAATTCTGTTTTCCCCATTTTTCTCGGGCTTCCCTGTTTACAATAATCTTATTCAGATACATCCTTATAATCATAAGCTTGTTTCCTCAGCAGATACAGCTGTTCGTCCTGCAAATTCCTCAGTCGATGCATCATCCCCGCCAAAAGAGCGGTTATGTAGCAAATCAAAGATATAAAGACAAAACCTCCGCCGATAAACGCTACGAATATATAAGGTCTAAATCCTCCTGTTTGAAGATAATGCACCATAACAAACCCGCCACAAAGCATAGCCGTCGTCAGAAATACCAGGCCGATTCCACCAAAGACCTGCATAGGGCGATAGTCCCTAAAGACACGCAGCATTATCATCAAACTATTCCATCCATACTTGAAAAGATTATTTGCCACTCTGCTGCTGCCTACTTTGCGAACCCCCAAAACCTTTACCGGCACCTCTAAAATACTAAGTCCCCTAAAAGCCATATCAAGTATTATCTCCTGCGTATAAGTGTGGCCGCCCATAAGCGTAACCCTCATCGCCGCATCTCTGCTATAAGAGCGAAAACCGCACGACACATCCCGGAGATTAAGCCCTGCAAGTTTGTTGACGATATTGGCTACACGCCTGTTGCCCCACTTCTTTATCCACGGCATCGTCGGAACAAGCTGCGAATCAGCAAATCTGCTCGCTGTAACCATATCTGCCTGGCCATCAATTATCGGCTTGGTAAGCTTTGAAATATCTGCCGGATTGAACTGGCCATCGCCGTCGATGTTGACGATTATATCCGCACCTAAGCCCAAGGCGATTTTTACGCCCTGATTGAATGCTGCGCCAAGTCCCCTGTTATGCGTAAAGCTCACAACTTTAGCGGCTCCCGCCGCCTTTGCTCTTGCCGCCGTATCATCACCGCTGCCATCGTCTATGACAACAACATCTATCTTATCAATGCCCTCGATTTGATTCGGCACTGCTTCTATAACCTCAGCTATTGTCGCAGACTCATTATAGGCAGGAATTGTCACAACCAGGGTAACTTTTTTTTCAGTATCCAATATCAAGCCCTCAATAAAACTGCTCTGAAATAAAATTTTTTATATCCGCATAAACAGTTCGCCGTATATGTCGTCAGCAAAAATGAGACAATCCCAACTCTACTATTCATGATTTTACAGTTATAACGCTTTCTTTCAAGCATTGTTTTCCGGCATTGAATAAACAATGTTTTTTCATGCCTTGCAGTAAAACTGCTGTACAAAGCTACGCAGGTTACAATAAAATGTCCGATAATATTATGATAAAAAATTCAGCAGCGTTTACTATAAATAAAACATCGATATTATTGGCAAGTCCCATAAAAAATTAAAGTTGCAGCACTTCATCTGACGATTAACCAAGCATCTGTTTATGATAACTCCAGACAAAACAAAATAAAATATTTGTTATCTCTGGAATGTTTACGCAGTAAAAAAACTTAAGTGGGGGACACACTTATGGTTTTGGGACGTAATGAATTTACACAGAGTAGTTACAGTCGGCAAAGAATTACAGGTTCAAAAATTGGCTCGCAACATCAGCGAAGAATTGTTCGTTGCTGATGATACGCTTGATGCTCTCGACATTGCCGGTAATGTCAATCCGGAACTGATAATCTTCGACCATCACTTCAAGCCGGCCCACATCCGTGAATTTCTTGATGCTGCAAATGAAATCAATTGCGATATTCCTGTTGTAGTGGTTGGCAGCGGTAATGAAAAAAAAACCGATTGGCATACAGAGTTTATCGAAGCTGGAATCTGCAATTATCTAAACGATTGGCAGGATAAAAATCGGTTAGAACAAATAATAAACAAAATAAAAAATGTTCCCGTTCAGCAGGAAACCAAATCGCACCTTGAGCAGGATTTTTTCGCTGAAAGTTGTGCAGATTCGTTTACAATCGTAGGCCAAAGCCAGGCGACACGTGACAAATTAAAAATGATAAAACTTGTTGCCGCCAGCCGATGCAATCCGGTTTTGATAATTGGTGAAACCGGCACTGGAAAAGAGTTGGCTGCGAGAGCGATACATCATTTAAGGCATCCGAAAGAGGAATTTGTAGCTGTAAATTGTGCTGCACTGACGGCAAATCTGCTGGAAAGCGAGCTTTTCGGCCATGTAAAGGGCTCTTTTACAGGTGCAGACCGTGAAAAAACAGGATTGCTTGAACTGGCTGGAAACGGTGCTTTGTTCCTTGACGAAATAAGCGAAATGCCTATGGATCTTCAGGCAAAATTGCTGCGTGTTCTTCAGGAAAGAACATTCAGAAAAGTTGGCGGAGTAAAAAATATCACCTGCAACGCCACAATAATCGCTTCGAGCAACAGGAACCTCTACAAAGAAGCGCAGGAAAATCGTTTTCGGCGTGATTTGTATTACCGACTTAATATTTGTCCAATTGCCATCGCTCCCTTGCGAGCCGTTCGGCGAAAAAAAGATATTAAAATGCTCGCTGAATATTTCCTTAGAATGTCAACCGTTTGCCCTGAAAAAGTCGGAAAGATAAATTCTTTTACAGGATTGGCTATTGAAGCTCTGCAAAAGCACGATTGGCCGGGCAATGTTCGTGAGCTTAAAAATGTGGTCGAAAGAGCTATAATACTCGAAACAACAGACAAAATCGGGCTTACAAGCATAATAATCAACACTTCTGAACTCTTTGATTTGCCGGATAAATTAGAAACAACTGACAGCGTTGGAGATTTTTCGCTCGCCCAGGCCGAACGCGGCCTGATTGAAAAGGCATTGCAGGAGACCGGCTGGCAAAAAACCAAAGCCGCCTCGCTTCTCGGAATCACAAGAGCAACACTCTATGCGAAACTGCGACAATACAACATTGAAAAGGGTTCGTATGTTGCTGCACAAGCCAAAAATGAAGATTTACAACCATCTTCATATCAATTCGCAGAAACTGCATAGAACCACACGTAACCACAATAAATAAAAGCACTTGCCGTCTTTTTTTCACCCAGCTGCTCTATTAAAAAAATGTTAGAAAATACGCCGATTCGTATAGAATTCTGACACTATCATTTTGAGCAATTCAGCTTGAATCGCTGAAAATAGCTGCAAAAAGGCGATTTACTCGTCAAAATCGGTAAAATCAGCCGGTTTTAACAGCCACCAACCAGCTTGGCACAGATATTGCTACTTAATCAGCGAAAGCTGTGCATAAATCTAAATAATGCTGCGCTGAATTTTAAGTTGAAGATTAAAAATTATGGCAGACGAAAAAATACCTCTTAATCCGGATAGCTCAACTGACGCTAAAAATGTTGCGAGCAAACCGGAATTTACGCAAACAGACCCGGGCCGAGTCGCCCTGCTGCATACGCTGCACATAAAGTACAATCATTTTTCCATACTTCAGAAAACGCTCGTAACAGCGATTGTCGCAATTTCAGCAGTAATGACTTACGCATTGGTACAATCGGCTAAATCAGCTGATGCTGCAACTGACCCAAATTTCGCCAAAGAGCAAGTATCAGCATTGGAATCATACATAAAGGAAATTAAAAAACAGCAGCCGCAAATATCAAATCTTCCGCATGACAATACGTCGCAAACATCAACTGTCGCAGCCGGCGAAACTAATGCCGCCGAGCCGCTCCAGTCGCTGTCTCTAAAAGTGGCACAGGATTTATATCTGAATAGAGACTACCAAAAAGCACAAAGGGCATACAGCCAGCTGCTTAAAAATCTTCCGACAAAACCTGAGAATCAGGCAATAGCCGAATTGCTCGAGTTGAAAATAGCGCTGTGTATGGAACAAACAGCAGACTCAAACCAAGCCGCTCGGCTGCTTGCAAACGCTTCAAAGAGCAAATGCCCGCTTGTAAATGTTGTTGCTAATTATCGGCTCGGACTGCTTGAATTGCAGAAAAATCAGTACCTTCCCGCACGAACAAGGGCCTACAAAGCAATCGGATTAATCGACAGTGCCAACCAAAACCTGGATTGGGCAAAAGCGATTAAGAGCAGCTGTCATTTTCTAACTTCGAGATGCCTTACGAGTAATGTTCTTTTACTTTGCGATGCTGATAAAGATATTCCAGACGTATTATGGAACGAACCCGACAAAAACGAGGAAGTCTTTATCAATCTCGATGAAGAAAAACTAAGAGCTGCTCTTGATTCGAGTACAAAAAAATTGGACAAGGCAATACTTGGGCCACAAATAAAACAAACAAAAACAACAGGTAAAATCGAACGTTTCTCCATCTCCTGCCAAAAAGTGCCGATTGAAGAGCTTCTCGCAAAATTCGCTGTACACGCCAAACTTGATGTTAGCTGGTCTGGCAGCAAAAATGCCGATGCTGATAAAAATTCCAATTCCTATGTAAAAGCAAGGCCGGCTACCCTGTATCTGCAGGACGTAACAGCTGAACAATTTGTCAGCATTGCAGCCGGCAGTGTGGGTCTGGCAGCAAAAATAAATGACAAAATAATAACCATTTGCGACCCAGCCAATTACAACTCACTTTCGGAGCACATCTCGGCATTAAACAATGAAGCTGACTGGCTTTGGCAAACATTTCTGATGGAATTTCACGGTGATGAAAAAGCACCAAACGCTCATTTCGCACTTGCCCTTCTGCACGTTGAAAAAGACCAGCCCACCGAAGCCATCGCAGAATACAAACTCACAGCTAATCGTTTTTCGCAAACACCGCTTGCTCCGCTGGCGCTTCTAAATTCGAGCAAACTTAAAATAAATCTGCTGGATTACACCGGCGCATGCGAAGATTTGAATCAGCTCGTTGAGCAATACACGGGAAGCGAAATAGCTGAACGTTCGTGTTTGTATCTCGCTTCGGCTACAATGAAAGCCAATCTCTACGAAAAAGCCGCCAAGCTCTACAGTAAGGCCTACAATCTCGGCCTATCGCCAAGATCACAAATGACTGCTGCACTTGGAGCTGGAAAATGTTTTTACCATCAAAAAGATTATCAATCCGCAGACAAATGGCTCCGGCGGTCTGTAAAACTTACCTCAAACAGCACTGATAAGCAACTGTCTTCAATCTATCTTCTTCTCGGCAAAATCAATTTTGCTATGAACAAACCCGAACAGGCCTGCAACGCCTTTGGATACGCACTGCGGGGAGAGCTGGAGAATGAGGATTACATAGAAACCATTTCGCAGATGGTAAAATGGCACATAAAACAGCAGGAGTTTGTCGAGGCCGTTTGTGTGCTTGAAGATGTACCGGATGAGCGATTTTCGCAAAAGGAATTTATCGAAATACTGCTTTTGAAAAGCGAAAATTTCCGGCTGATGGGATTTGTTGACAAAGCAATAGCAATACTCGGCGACAAGATTGAGTACATTTCAGACGAACAATTAGAAGCAAGAGCGGCTTTTGAATTGACCAAATGCTACATTGCAAAAGGAGATTTGCTGCTGGCTTATAGTCGGCTAAATGAAATCCTCGTTACAGCAAAACCCGGCAACGATACTTACGAAATCACATTAGAGCTTGCCGATGTTTGTCTAAAGCTCGGACGCAATGAGCAATCCATTTCAATCTGCTCGGCGCTTACGGATTTTTCTCTATCGCAGCCAATGAAAGAAAAAACCGCGGAAATACTTATAACCGCTTACAATCGCGAGAAAAAATACGACCAGGCAGCTCTTGTAATTCTTGGCGAACTCGGCCAAACAAAAAAAACAGATGAAAAAGTAGCCACAAATGATTCGCTAAACAAAGAGGCGATTATAGCTATTCAGTAAAAGAGAGTATTAGAGTGAAAAAAAGAAATAAAAAAATAAAACTGCTTACGAGCAACTGGATTTGTGCTGTACTGCTTATGCAGATTTTGATTTCAGCAGCAAAAGCTGAAATTACCACAGAGCCGCTCGACCCCGTTGATTTATTGGCAACAATTTCAGACAGTTCAGCTGAAATTGAAAATATCGAAATAAAAGAAGCTCAAATCAAAACCGACAATCTTCTGCCGCAGGAAAATTATTTCACAGCAATAAATTACATAGAAAATCACAATGAAAAATTGCTGCAAAGTAAATCTGTTTTTGCCGGCGAAATTGAAACGGGGCCAAGCCGACAATTATGGCGGGCAAGAATCAGTATCTCAAAAGATGAAACGCAAAACGAAAGCAAGAAAAAATTAAAACAAGCCATTAAAGAACTCAACAATATTACACTTCAAATGCCCAAAGCCAATGAATCGGCGAAATCAGCTGAACCTGCCGAGCAAACCGTTGTAGCCGAGGCAAACGAAATGAAACCACAAATAAAAAACGGAAAAAAACCGCTGACTATTGTAAAACCTGAGAAAATTGAAATCGCAATAATTAAAGAGCCACTCGATTACGAACCAATTTCAGTACAAACGCTGCAAGCGATTGAGGATTTATCGCAAAAACCTCAGCTCGCAAAAAAACCTTTTGAGCTTGCAGAGGTTTTGTTTCATTGCGGCCACTTCGAACAGGCAGCGATTTTTTATCAGCAGGCATTAGATAACAAAGCCAGCGAAACAGATGACAAATCATACTCAGCAAAAGATAAAGCGTGGATATTATTTCAAGCCGGCAACTGCCTTAAAAAAAGCGACCCGGAAAAGGCCTTAAAAATGTACAGAGAACTAATAACCGAGTTTCCCGATTCACCGTGGACAGATGCCGCTAAAGTACAGGACAAAGTTATTAATCTGTACCAAAAGGAAAATCCGGTTGAGCTGATTGAAAAATGCAAACCATAGGAGTATTTTGACGGTGATTAAATCCGAAATAAAAAATGCGAAGCAAAAACCGACTTATGGCCGCACATCAAATGTGTTAATAGTCGGCAATGATACGCAAACAACAGGATTAATACTAAAAATTCTGGCTCGCAAAGCAATTCGTGGTATTGTTGTAAATGACAGAACAACGGCAATTGGTGTTCTTGAAAAAAACAGCTGCGACGCTGTTTTCACAAGCGATAAAATTGCTCACTCGGCAAAAACCGCAGCTCTGGCCCAATTGCAAAACACATTCAATTTACTCGCTGAAATAAAAATGAATTTACCGGAACTGCCTGTGGTAATTATTGCAGACGCTCACAAGCCGGATGCCAATTCCATATTACCGACAGCTGTAAAAGCTATTAACGCCGGTTGCTGCGATTTTCTAATCAAGCCGCTGGACAACAAAAAAATCGAACTTCTGCTCGATACTATTATTCCAAATCATAAAGTTTCAACCCAGGTTGCAGCTGACGAAAGTATCCATAACATTTACAGCATTATCGGCCGCAGCTCAAAACTAATTCAAACAATAAGCATAGCTGAAAAAATAGCTCCAACTTCGGTGCCCGTTTTAATCAGCGGCGAAAGCGGAACAGGAAAAGAATTAATCTCGTACCTTGTTCACCATAAAAGCAAACGCTCCAATGCACCATACATCCGTGTCAATTGCGCAGCTCTTAGCGATTCGCTTTTGGAAAGTGAATTATTCGGCCATGAAAAAGGTGCTTTTACAGGTGCCTGTTCGCAGCGAAAAGGCCGTTTTGAAATGGCACACGGCGGAACATTACTATTAGATGAAATTTCCGAAACACCAATAAAATTCCAGTCCAAACTTTTAAGAATACTCGAGCAGCAGGATTTCGAGCGAGTCGGCGGAAACGAAAACATCAAGGTAAATGTCAGGGTAATAAGTACAACTAACAAAAATCTTTTGCAGGAAGTTCGGCTCGGCAGATTCCGTCAGGACCTCTATTGGCGATTGAGCGGGGCAAGATTAATTATTCCTCCGCTTAGAGAGCGAGCCGAAGATATCCAGGATTTGATATGGCATTTTATAAATATCTATGCAAAACAAAAACAACGCAGGATTACAAAAATCGACCCCGCAATGCTGAACATTTTCACCAAGTACCATTGGCCGGGCAATATTCGCCAATTGAAAAATGTCGTCGTAACCTCTCTCTTTCTTGGAACAGGGGATGTTCTTTCACTCTCCGATGCTTCGTGGCTGTTCGATGAAATACAGCCGCTTGAACAAACTATAAAAAATGAAATCAAGCCGGATGCCCAAATCGAAAAACAACAAATCGACCCAAATCTGGCTGGCATAAAACTAAAACAAGTAGAGCGAAAAGCAATACTCGATACGTTAGACCAAACAGACGGCAATCAGAGAAAAGCTGCTGAAATACTTGGAATCAGCGATAGAACGCTAAGAGATAAAATACACAAATACAGAAACCAGGAATGTTTGCAACCAGTTTGAAGAATTAAAAGTATCCAGGAAATAAACTAAGGGGAGTATGGAGTAAAAAATGGCAAAAGAAAAAGATGTAAAAAAACAAAAAAAGGCAGATTCAGCAGAAAAAAAATCTGCTGAAAAAACAACCGAAAAAACGGAGAAAAAAGACGGTGATGCAAAAAAAGCACCCGTAAATCCGCTTATGCACTGGGTGATAGTAATTGTTATAACAGTACTATTTGCCGGTGCAGGATTCGGACTCGGATTGATGCTTACGGATATGAGCGTGGCTAAAACAACGAAAAAATTTCAGCAACAGCAACAGGATACAAAACAAACGCAAGACCTCACTACCGAAGCGGCGATAGAAGCAAAAATTAACGAGATTACTCAAGCCAAAGATGTATCCGACAAATACTGGTATTGCGACCTTGAGCCGGTAGTGGCAAATCTCGATGTGCCGGGAGTAACACGATATGTGCGGGCAACGCTGACTTTGAAAATCAGTTCAAATATGAATGAGGAAAAAGGCCTTGAGATTCTCGAAGAAAAAAAACCGCTGCTGACAAACTGGCTGACTATCTATCTTGCAAGTTTGAATCTTGACGATGTGAGAGGTCATAGAAATCTAAAGCGAATCCAATCGCAGATACTTGACGCTTTCAATGAAAAACTTTTTCCAGACGCAAAATCGCACATCAAGGAAGTTCTCTTTAAGGAATTTGCAATACAATGAGCGAAGCCGTTTCCCAAAATCCGTCAGCCGGCGATGTTAAGCCGTGTGAGCAAAATCCAATCGGCCTTACAAAACCGCTTGAGCATAGTAAATCCACTATGGAAAAAATAAAAGTCCTGCTCGGCGCAGTTGGCTCAAGAAAAATAAAGCCAGATGATAATATCGAGACAACTCCATACGATTGGAGCCATCCGAAATGCTTTAATAATGAAGAGCTTGACAAATTTAACGGCTTCACAAAAAAACTGGTCGCAGCTACAGCTAAAAATTTCTCATCTCTTTATTCCAAAGATTTCGAGGTGGAAGCAGATTCAGCTACGCAGCATTTTACCGATGAATTTTTAAGGCAGCCGCCGGCTGAAAAACCAAACTACTATCTTGCTTTCGGCGCAGACCAAAATGATTTGTGCGGACTTATCTGCATTGAAGCTGAAACAGCCCTTTTGTGGACAGCTCAACTACTCGGAGATTCCATCTCAAAAGACGAATTAAACCGTGAATTACTGCCGCTGGAAAAAACGCTCCTGATGGATATTGCTTTGCTGATTGTTAAGGCATTTTCAAAATGTCATAAATATTGCGATTTTGTCGCAGCTGAAAAACTTATAAAATCGAAACCAATACCAATAAGCGATGCTGATGAAACAAAAAAAATATGCAAAATCATCCTTAACATTAAACAGGCAGATTCAAAGGACGATGCAAAAGCAATAAATATCTTAATACCCTGCGGCATACTGGATTCGGTAGTTGGAAAAAAACCAAAAAGCAATAATAACGCATCAGATGCAAATAATTCAAAGGCAATTCTCGCTCATTTGAACAATGCAACAGTTTCAGCAACAGCGCAGCTCGTTAGAATGTCGCTAAAATTTGAAGAAGTCATGGAGCTTAGCGCAGGCGATGTGCTGGTGCTCGACAAAAAAATCGATGAACCAATCGATTTCATTATAGAAGATAAAATGTTCTTTAAGGCAAAACCGGCACAAGCAGCTGGAAAATATGCCGTGGTAATTACCGAGCCGCTTTGCAAGCCGTAGCAAAATGCAAAATATCGTTACGAGTAAATAAAAATTAAGAGGGAATAAAAATGGCAGAAGCAACGACAGCTACAGAAGAAAATTCGCAACAGGAAGAACAAGAGCAGGCCGAACAAAGCGAAGCAACAACCAAGGTGCAGGAAGTTGATTTTCCACAAACCGAGGAGACCGAACAAAGCGGCCAGGCAGGAAGTATCGACATTCTGCTCGATATGGAATTGCCTATTACTGTTGCAGTAGGACAAACCAAAATACCGATTTGCAAACTTTTGCAGCTGGGGCCTGGCTCGGTTTTGAAACTCGACAAAGCAATCGATGC
>JAGLSG010000032.1 GCA_023135865.1 Planctomycetota bacterium
GCTTCGTCAGGATTATCCGGCAAATCGTTTATGCCAAACAGCAGTGTAATACTCGCTATCGGCCTGATAACGATTCTCGCTACATTGATAATTCCTCTGCCGACACAATTGCTCGATATGCTTTTAGCTTGCAGTATATCTCTGTCTATTGCGGTTTTGATTATCACCTTATCATCAAAGGAATCGCTGGATTTATCAACATTTCCATCGCTTCTGCTTTTTGTAACGCTGTTTCGACTCTCAATCAACGTCGCTTCGACAAGATTGATTCTTCTTAACGGCGATGCCGGCAAAATCATTCAGACATTCGGCGATTTTGTCGCAGGCGGCAGTATCGTAGTCGGCCTGGTTATATTTTTGATACTCGTTGTCATTCAGTTCATAGTTATTACAAAAGGTGCCGAGCGAATCAGTGAAGTTACAGCGAGATTTACACTCGATGCAATGCCCGGAAAGCAGATGGCTGTCGATGCAGACTTGAACGCCGGTGCTATAACCGATGCCGAGGCAAAAGTGCGAAGGAAAAAAATCGTAAAGGAAAGTGAATTTTACGGAGCGATGGATGGAGCGAGTAAATTCATACGCGGCGATGCAAAAGCCGGCCTGATAATCACCGTTGTCAACCTCGTAGGCGGTGTAGTAATGGGCTACTCAAACGGAATGACAGTAGCCGGAGCCATTAAAACTTATTCAATCCTCTCAATCGGTGATGGGCTCGTAAGCCAGTTGCCATCGATAATAATTTCCATCAGTTCCGGATTTCTCGTAACAAAAATATCGTCAAGCAGCAATGTCAGCCAGGATTTATCAAAACAATTATTAAAAGCAAGCCAGCCGCTGCTGATTGCCTCAGTTATTATAGCTGCAATGGCTTTTGTGCCGGGAATGCCGAAAATTCCATTTTTATTGCTGGCCGCCGGAACGGCTGCGGTTGGAAAAATCGCTACCAAATCCGAAAAAAAAGAGAAGAAAAAAAACAAGGTCGATTTACCACAATCAAAATCCGATAAAAAGCCGGTCGAGGAAATGCTCGATGTTGACAGAATCTCAGTACAGGTTGGAGTTCGATTGATAAGTATGCTCGACCCGCATAAAGACAGTGCGGTCTTTGAACGCATTGGTGCATTGCGAAAAAGATTCGCCCAGCAGCTCGGCTTGATTGTTCCGCTTGTCCGGCTCAAAGACAACATCAACCTTGACCCAATCGCTTATGAAATTCGGCTCGCCGAAATGCCCGTAGCAACAGGGAAAATCGAGCCGGATATGTTCCTTGCTATGGATTCCGGCTCTGTCCAAACAAAAGTCGAAGGCCTTAAAACCACAGAACCGGTTTACGGCTTGCCGGCTCTCTGGGTTACAAAAGAAAACAAAGAAGCAGCTGAGCTAAACGGCTACACCGTAATAGACGCTGAATCAGTTTTTATTACGCACCTTTCTGAAACTATGAAAAAACATGCCGACGAACTGCTCACGCGAGAAGACGTTCAGCTATTGGTCGAACGGCTGCGAAAAACTCAGCCATCGCTTGTAGGCGAAGTCGTAGGAGAACTGGTGCCAATCGGGCTGCTTCAAACTGTACTGAAAAAACTTTTGAAAAACTCAATTCCAATTCGCGAGTTGACCAGCATACTTGAAGCACTCGGCGAAAGCGCATCGAAAACCAAAAACCCCGACATTCTAACGGAAATAGTTCGCAAAAGAATCAGCAGAACCATCACCGAACAATATAAAGACCAGGGCAGCAAAATCTCAGCTATAACTCTCGACGCAGCTCTCGAACACCAGATGAGTTCCTCGCTAAAACAGGAAAACGATGTAATAAGACTGGCTCTGCCGGCTGAAATAGTAATGAATGTAAGCCAGAAAATAGCTAACGCATGGAAATCCGCGATGGACAAAGGCAGAGATAAAATTGTTCTTCTGTGCGATTCCAGACTGCGCTGGCCGCTGGCCGCAATGCTGGCAAGAACCGTTTCGCAACTGCCGGTTGTGGCCTACGATGAAGTTGTACTCGGAACACAAGTGGAGTCAGTAGAAACTATACTCGCCGAGCAAACACAATTCGGACAAACAGCTGAACGTGAACTGGCCGGAGCTTCAAAATAGTTTATTAAAATTAAAAAACTTAAAAATATAAAATAAACAAAAGGTGAAATAAGAAAACAACTTATGCCGCTGCATAATCGAACTATTTCCGGAAGTATTGCCGTGATGTGTTTTTTTGCGGTGGCAATTATCGGCTGGCTCAACCAGATTTCGCCGTTCACCTGCTGCAAAAGAGCTGTTACAGCTGCAATAATTGCTTACGCAGTTTCTACACTGGCGGTAAAAGCTGTCAACTATATCCTTATAAATGCGATGATTAACAACAAGATAAATCAACAGTACAAGGGAAAAAACAGTGCCAACTAAAACCGATACAATTTCGCAGGAGCAGCCGCAAAGCAAGGCGAACGAAAACAAAGAGCACTTAAAAACTGCGGCTTTGAACGCCTACGGCGGCCAGGAAAAATCACTGATTTCAGATGAGCAGATAGTCGATTTTCTGCCGATGGTAAATAAAATAGTTCAGCGAGTTGTAACTTATCTCAAACCGCCGCTCTCATTTGAAGACCTTGTCTCAGCCGGCACGATAGGGCTTGTCAAAGCGGCTCACGATTTTAATCCCACACACAACGCCGAATTTCAAACATACGCATACATTCGGGTTAAAGGGGCTGTAATAGATGAACTGCGAAAATGGTCATTTGTGCCGGCCAATCTCAACCAGCAGATTCGCAGCGTTTTGAAAATCAGCAGAGAAATTACAGAAACAACCGGATACGCACCAACAGATGAGCAGCTTGCCCGCAAAGCAGGAATCACAATTGACGAACTTTATAAAATGTTTGAAAACGAACGTGCAAGAAATTTCATTTCAATCGACGGCACAAATGAAAATGTGCCATCGCTTGCCAGCACGTTAAAATCGTCCGGCGCAACAAGTCCCGACGAGCAAATCGAGCAAACCGAACTCGTTGAAAAACTCGCCGAGACCATACAGCAACTCCCCAAAAAACAAAAGCAAATCATCCTGCTTTATTACCAACAGCATCTTACAATGAAGCAGGTTGCCGAAGTTCTTAAAGTTACCGAATCGCGCATAAGCCAGCTGCACGCAAGCGCCATTTTTAATTTATCAATAAAATTGAGGCAGTGGAAAAATGACAAGTAACGATTTTAATCCAATTAAACCAGTCGAGGGCTTACCGAGTATCGCAAGAGTAACCGCCACCGGCCAGCGTAAAGAAAAAAATCCTCAGCAACAAAAACAGAAAAACGAAATCGCCGATGAGCCGGATTTAATCGATGAGCTTGAAACTCAAAAAAAACAAAACGATGAAAATATCGGGCTCGATTATTGTGCTTAAAATAGAAACGGAAAAACAAACATTATGAAAAAATCAACCGGACGAATTCTAAAAAATAACGACACTAAAATCGAAGGCCGAGTCCAGCTTAACATAATAGGTGCCAATCAAAAAACGCCATCGAAAAGACAAGACGCTGCCGATTTGGAGCCGCAGGTGCACATCACAGAAAGCAATAGTGAATTTGCCCTAATAGAAGTAAAATGCTCCTGCGGAACAACAATACACTTAAGATGCGAATATGCGGCAATGCAAAACGAAAACAAGGCCGCAGACCAAACTGAACAAACGGAGAAAATAAAATGATACTTAATAAAAAAATGATTGCTGTTTTAATTATGTTTTCGCTCGCAGCCGGACTTGGCGGATGCTCAATTTCGCGAGAATCAAAAAGCACCGCAACTAACAATAAGTCAGTCCAAAAGCCACAAAGCAACGCCACTGCAAACAGATTTCAGGAGCCGGTCTCGCAAAGCCCAACTGCTGTGGAATCGGCCATAGAACTCTCGCAAAAATATGCAAAACTTTCAGAAGATATTTCCGCAGTGCGCGAAAAAAATAAAGAACTAACAACAAACAAAAAACAGCTTGAAAAACAACTCAGCGAAACCAAAACGCAGTTGGCCCAGGCAAAAAAGGAACTGGGCGAGGCAAATAATCTTCTAATTGAAATGCGAATTGAATTGAACAACTGGAAAATTGATATTCTCGGTTTTCGCGATGAAATGCGGGACGCTGAAAAAATGCAGCTCGACACACTTTTGACAATTCTCCAGGCACTTGGAGGAGAAACAAAAACCGACAAATCCGAATCGTCCCAACCAAAAGATTCCAAAATTTCAGGTGAACCAAATGAATAATTTAAAAATAAAAATCAAAACGAAAATATTTTACATACTAAATCGTACTGCATTTGCCGGCTTTTGCTTTGCGGTGTTACTGCTGATGTTTTCTGCCGGCTGCAATAATTATGCAAATTCCAATCCTGCAATGAGTTATTACTATCTTAATCCAGATAAAAATCTTTCAGCACTCGGCCGAGTTGCGATTGTGGAGCTTGACAATAATTCGAGCTACCCACAAATCAGCAGCGATGTTACTGATGCCATTTTCAGGGCACTGCAAAAAAAGCAGGTTTTCGGCCTGGCGATTGTTCGTCAAAACAACCCGGCCTGGCGGAGCTTACAACTTGGGCCGGATACAACTTACACACTCGAGCAGCTGATGGCTATTCGCAAAACGCTTAACTGCGATGCCGTCCTGATTGGAAGCATTACCGAATTTAATCCCTATCCGCCAATGACAATCGGCCTTCGCCTGAAACTAATCGACTTAAAAGATGGCCAATTGGTCTGGGGAATCGAGCAGGTTTGGGACATAGCTGATAAAACCACCGAAAACAGGATAAAAAACTATTTCAAGAAGCAAATGAATTCCGACTTTGTGCCGTTGCGGCAGCAGTTAATGGCTGTTAGTCCGCTGAAATTCTTCAGGTTCGTAGCTCAGGAAACAGCTGAAACGTTCAGATAAAATCGTGATTAACAATAGTGAAAGCCGGCTTTTCGACTATAAAAAGGCCTGACTTTATAAAAAACTGAAAATACAATTAAAAAAAATTAAAGTTTTACGAAAAACCAACGAGAAAGGTTTTAGCCGAGTAAAGGGTTTCAAAAAAACCAATGGCCAAAAACACAAAAGACATGAAATTGTCAGGGGATAAAAGGGCGAGAAAGATTTAGAAAGCGATAGTACGATGATAGAAAAAATTGATAGCAATAGTAACCTGGCTAAACCGGAAATGCCGTCGAGAAAATGCGACCCAATTGAAGAGCCGACAAAAACCGATGTGGCTGCTTCGCTTGAGGTCAATTCTGCTGACCTTATCGGGAAAGCAATGCAAACTACGCAGGATGATGCTGCTATCGTTCAAAAAGCTCAAAAATTACTGGCTTCTGGGGAGCTGGAAAGTGATGAAAACATTCGTCAGGCAGCTGAAAACATCGTAAAATTCGGCATATAAAATAAACTGTTTTTGAGAAAATTTGTTCAGCAATTCCAAATGCCGCTCTTTCTGTACTTAAAACGAGCTATTTGTAAGATTGTGAAGTGGGTTTTTTGAAATTTGAAGTCAAACAGTACCACGCCAAAGCTGAATTTAGTAAACCACCATTGCAAATCCAGATTTGTCAATATGCTATAATCCTGGCTTTGAGTTTTGAGATTGCTTCGTCGTTTCACTTCTCGCAATGACAGAATAAGATGATTTCAAGCGTAACAATCGAAATTTGCCGCAGTCAAAGGCAAATCAGCGTTGGCAAAAAGCACATCCCGAAACCATCTTGCTGCATTTACAGCTGTATTTTGAGCACTTTGGGTACATTTATGAATGGAATCTGCGGAAACAGCAGCTGTAAAATCATTACATTTACACAGCGATTTACCTGTAGATTGCGAACTGGAACCAACCCCGCCCAGCGGTGCAGACTTGACTACCTTGCATGAAATTTTCTTCGCCATACTCCTCTCCCACTCCAGCTATTATTCTAATAAATCGGGGCAGGCGAGTCAAGAAAAATGTTATCGGACGCCACTTCGCTGTTTTTCGCTGTTTTCAGTATTAGTAATAAATAAATTGCCCTGCTTTGGCCGATGAATGTTATTGACGTGTATTTTTTATAGATAGAGGAATTTCTTAAAAAAGTGCAGATTATTGCGAGATGTCCGAAATGCTTTCATAAATGGCTGCTCGAAATTGACGCAGCTGACAGGCGGATTACGTGCAGAAAATGCAATAACTTATTCAAAGTGCCGAGATTACAAGAAATTTCAAAGGCAATCAAAGTCATGGAAGGTGCGACGGGAACAATCTACGCCGACCAGGATGGCAAAATATACGGATAGCCGCCAGCTGTTATTGTTGAGCTTGTTTTAACGGCAGCTCAGATTTTGGCGAGGCAGTATCGGCTGCTGACTTTTCCTGCTCAAGGCCAAGTGCCTTTTCTATTCTTGCTGTTCTCTGCGAAATGTCATCGAGCCGGCTGCTGATGGAATCCAATCTTCCGATAATATCTCTAATGCCAGCATTTATACCCATTAAATTTCTCTCGGTCATATCCATATACCGCTGCATAAGCCGCTCATAAGCGTCTATCGCACGAGCAGCATCGGTTTTATATTCCGGCAACGTTATGATTTGCGGTTCAATGCTATAGGTATTTTCACCAATGCAAATTGACGTTGAAAACCAAACTATTGTGCAGCAAACAAGAACTGCTGCTGCGAGCAGGAAACTTCTATTAGATTTCATCGCATTTCTCCTTTTATACTGTTCACGATTGAATTTTCCCGTTTGTCCGCGGGTAAGTAATTTAAAAATAACGAGTTGCGGTTTTATTCGCGGACATTTACTACCCTGAAGGGTATTTAATTCCAGGCCATTAGAAATTTTGGCTCTACTATATTTATCGGCACAAATTGCGGAAACGTTAATCTGCTTCGGATTATTAAAATTGCTCCACATTTAGATTATGCGGCAAATCCTTTAATGGGCAATCGCTGCAATTCGGCTTTGGTTTGCAGAAATTTTTGCCGACCTGAACCAATAATGCGTGGTATTCGTTGAATAGTTTTACATCCTGCTGCAAATTCGACTGAAACAATTCGCTAAGCCGCTCGTAATCTGCATCCGAATCAATTAAGCCGTGCCGAATTGCGATTCTCGCTGTGTACGCATCCACTACGAAAATTTCCCTCTCGAAAGCGTAAAGCAAAATCGAATCAGCTGTTTCTTTTCCGATTCCGTTTATTGTTAGAAGCTCTTCTCTCAAACAAGCTGTGCTAAGATTTTCCAGCGATGATAATTGCCCATTGTATTTTTCAAAAAGCCACGAAAGAAAATTTTTCAGCCGTTTCGTTTTTATATTGTAATAGCCAGCCGGCCGAATAAGTGCAGCCATTTTTTCACTATCCAAATGGTGGAGTTTTTCAGCATCAAGTAAATCAGCTGATTTCAAATTGGCGAGTGCTTTTTCAACATTAGTCCAGTTTGTATTCTGCGTAAGAATTGCACCGACGATTATTTCAAAGCGGCCATCGCCCGGCCACCAATCCTGACCGCCGAACCGCTCAAGAAGCAACTGATAAATTTCGGTTAATTGTTCACTAATCATTTCAGTACAAACACCCGTAAAAGTTATGCTGTTTGGCTATTGTAATTTTGGCACCGTGAGAGTAAACTCTGCACAAATGGCAGATAATAACAGAACAAAAGATAAATACAACAACGACACAAGTCAACTATTTAACTTTGCGCAGGGCTCTTATCTTGAGCGCAGCAGCCGCCCGATTTACGCCATAATTTTTCTGCTGCCGTTTATAGTGTTCTACGAACTCGGCACAATTTTCATAAACACTGACGTGCTGAATCAAACTCAGGTTCGAGTGGTCGCTTTTGTATGGCTGCAAAATATGCTGGAATACATCGGCTTTACCGGCAAATGGGTTTGGTTTGCTCCGGCTTTGGCTGTTGTGCTGATTTTGTTCGCACTTCAATTAACCAGCCGCAAAAAATGGCGATTCGAAATGAGCGATGCCTTTCCAATGGCAGTCGAATGTATCCTGCTGGCGGTTCCGCTGATTGTATTTAGTTTATTTTTGAACAGCTCAACTGCAGGGCAAAATGATTTTGGCGGATACGAAAATTCCGCTATAAAATTTCATTGCAACAATCAAGTCGTTTCAAGCTGTTCGGCTACTTCGGCAAATGAGCCGGCTGATTGGCAAACGGAAATAAACCAGCCAAAAAGCAATTATCTTTTGGCAAACATTGTTACAGCGGTCGGAGCTGGAATTTACGAAGAGCTTGTTTTCAGATTGATTTTGATTTGCCTTTTAATGCTGCTGTTTCACAATGTTTTCGGGTGCAGCCATCGAAATGCTGTGATATTTTCGGTTCTTGTTTCAGCGGCGTTATTTAGTGCGCACCACCATATAATATTTCTCAACGGCCAATTTGGCCAGACAGCTCCTTTTAACTGGACGGAATTCGGCTTTAGAACAGCAGCCGGCATTTATTTCGCCGCTCTGTTTGCAATTCGCGGCTTTGGAATCACAGCTGGAACCCACGCTTTTTACGACATTATAGCAACAGTTATAAATGCTATGTTTTTTCAGCAGTAGCCCACTATAAAAATTTTCAGGAAAATCGCATTATTTTCAGATTTTATGAAAATTTTACCTGCCCATTAGTCTTTTGATTTACGCTATTTGCAGGATAATCGTCCTATAAGTGCCCAAATCAGCAGTATCAGTACTGATATTGCACTTGAATCGCATACCGCTATTTTCGTATAATAGGGGCAGGACAATTGATTATTCTTTTATTTGCGGGTACTCAACTATGGAATCACCTCAAGTTAATGTAGCAGTTGAAGAGTTATCATTTAATCTTTTTCAAAGATCGCTGCATCCTGAGCTGTTCAGGATTTACGCTAAGCGGCATTTGAAAACGGAGAAATACGAAGCTGTGATTTGGGTAACCGGCTGTACTCACGTAGTAAGCATTTTTTCCGGCAATGTCTGTCTCAGTGAAGTTGTATGCGCTCCAGACCAAATGCTTCCGCAACGGGGTCTGATTGAGCGTTTCAAATTTAGTGGCCCGCGTTCGCATAAATGCACATTAAGCCGCGGCGTAAATTATATGACCAATTTTCAAATCGAAAAAATGAGTCCAAATCTTTACCGCCAAAGCCATCTCGACCTTGAACGATTCGCGAGAAACAGAGGCATTTTTGTAAAATTCCAGGAGCAGCAAATCGGCGGCCTTCAGCCGTTCTGCTATATCGATTTCGAGGCAAGGCAAAAGGAGCTTCACGTACACACTTTCGCCGCTTATCCCGACCAGGTTACAATGATTAAGACTCAGTCTCTATTCGACTTTCAGTAAACCGGGCATATTAAGAAATCAGGTCGCTTTTAGCAAT
>JAGLSG010000033.1 GCA_023135865.1 Planctomycetota bacterium
GGCACATAAACAAATCCCGGCAGAAGCGGCAGAAAGCCCTCGTGATATTTCGGCTGAGCGGTCGCTGTAACCGTTGCGAAAGTTCGGCCGTGAAAACTGCCGTGCGCGGTAATGAATTTATATTTTTCTTTTGAAGTATAAAGTCGTGCAAGTTTCATTGCAGCTTCGTTGGCCTCAGCTCCGCTGTTGCAGAAAAAACATTTTCCGCCGAAACTGCGCTCACTTAAAAGTTTTGCGAGTTTTCCCTGCGGCTCAGAATAAAAAGTGTTGTCAATGTGTAAAAGTTTTTTTGCCTGCTCGCAGATTGCATCAACAACTTTCGGATGGCAATGGCCGATTCCGCTGACTGCCCATCCGGGAAACATATCCAGGATTTTATTGCCTTCGGAGTCATAAATATAGCAGCCATCGCCTTTGACAATCACCCGGCTCAGTCGGCTGTAATTGCCGATTACATATTTTTTGAATAAATCAATTGTTTCCTGTGTAGTCATAATTAAAATTTAAAATTCAAAGTTAAAAGTTAAAAATTGTGGAGTCCCTTCGGGACGACTTCATTAATTTTGCACTTTACATTTTGCACTTTACACTATTTCTGTTCCAATTCCTTTGTCGGTGTAAATTTCGAGCAGAAGCGAATGAGCTATTCTGCCGTCAATGATATGCGTTTTTTTCACGCCCGCATCGAGTGCCTCAATGCACGCTTCTGCTTTTGGAAAAATCTGCTGGCCAATCACGCCCGACTCAATCATATCTTTAATCTGCTGTTCGTTCAAACTTGAAATTGTACTTTCGGCTTTATTAACGTCAGCGAGTATTCCGTGCGTATCGCTCACTACGACGAGTTTTTCAGCAGATACTTTCGCGGCGACTTTTCCAGCGGCACTGTCAGCGTTGACATTTAGTTTTCCGCCTGCTGCATCTTTTGCAACCGGAGCAATAACCGGAATAATCCTGTCGGCGCAAAGCGTTTTTAATAGCTTTGCATTTATCTCGCTTACTTTTCCAACGCGTCCAACGTCAAGTTTTCTTCCGTCTTCTGCTTCCAATCGCAAAAGTTCAGCCGACAAAACACAGCTGGCCAGCGAACTTAATCCCATCGGTTTGCAGCCAAGCTCGGTTAGCGTTTCGCAAATCGGCGTATTGACTTTATGCACAAGCGTATGCTCGGCGATTGTCAGCGTTCGCTCATCGGTGTATCGGCGACCCTGAACCCATTGCGGCTCAAGGCCGGCCCGGCTCATCGCTTTTGTGATTGCTTTTCCACCGCCGTGAACAATAATCGGCCGCATCCCGACAGTAGCCATAAAAGCAACGTCAGTTAGTAATTTCCTCTGCAATTCAATATCATCGAGAACGCTTCCGCCGAGTTTTACGACAACGATTTTGCCGTCGAATTTGCGGATGTATTCCATCGCTTCAATTAGAGCAGCAGCTTTTGCAATTGCCTCTTTCACGCTGGAAACCTCTCAAAATAATAAGGTAACCTCTAAAAATACGTTCTGTCACTGCGAGCGAAGCGAAGCAGTCTCTTTTTTGGAGCAATAACAAAGATTGCTTCGTCGTTTCACTCCTCGCAATGACATTTTTAGAGGAGCCCATAATTATAGACAAGCAGATGAGTCTATTAGCGGCCTGGCAATTCGTCAAGTTATATTTAGCTGCAACTGCTTTGGGTGCTGTTTTTGAAACAAATTTAGCTATTTTACCAAAAAAACGAGCTACAAAAAAATGATGGAAATAACAATTCTAAAAAACCGGTTGACTTTGTGTTCCAGTATATGTTAAAATCCCTTGATTTTTTGAACCCAAATTTAACCATACCTTTTAGGGTAGTAAACGTCTGCGAGTAAAACCGTAACTTTTTTTAAGTTACTTGCCCGCGGACAAACAGAAAAATTAAATCGTGAACAGTATAAATTCAGAGTACACAGGAGGCAACATCGAAAAATGAGTAATGTAAAAGGACAACTGAAAGAAAAATTAACGAGCGAAAATTATAACAAACTAATCGCTTTGGACAATCCGAAGATGCACAAGTTTATCGCTGATGCGATTGAACTGGCAAATCCGGCATCTGTTTTTGTTTGTGATAATTCAAAAGCTGATATTGATTACATTTGTTCGCAGGCCATAAAAGCCGGCGAAGAGACCGAATTAAATATAAAAGGCCATACCTGCCATTTCGATAGCTATTATGACCAGGGAAGAGACAAAGCCAACACAAAATATCTGATTTCAGCTGACTCCAAAATTGGGGCGACACTCAATTCCGTTGACAAAACCAGCGGAACCGAAGAAGTAAAATCCTTTTTGAAGGATTCGATGGTTGGGCGTGAAATGCTGGTTTGCTTTTTCTGTCTTGGCCCGGTTGATTCGGAATTCTCCATCGCTTGCGTGCAAATAACGGATTCGCCGTATGTTGCTCACAGTGAAAGTATTTTGTATCGAGCCGGCTACGAACAATTTAAAAGTATCGGTTCGGCGGAAAATTTCTTCCGCTTCATCCATTCCGAAGGCGAGCTTGAAGGAAATGTAAGTAAAAATATTGACAAACGCCGTGTTTACATCGATTTGGAAGAGGATTTGGTTTACAGCACCAACACCCAATACGGCGGAAATACAATCGGCTTAAAGAAGCTTGCTCTTAGATTAGCGATTCAAAAAGCATCAAATGAGGGCTGGCTCGCTGAACATATGTTTGTTCTCGGTGCTCACGGGCCAAATAATCGGATAACCTATTTCGCAGGCGCTTTTCCGTCTGCTTGCGGCAAAACCTCAACTGCAATGCTGCCCGGCCAAACCATAATCGGTGATGATATTGCCTATCTGCGTGAAAAAGACGGCGCTGTTCGCTGCGTAAATGTTGAAAAGGGCATCTTTGGAATCATTCGAGATGTTAACGCCGAAAACGACCCGATTATCCATCAGGCACTTACGAGTCCATGCGAAGTGATTTTTTCAAACATACTGATTGATGATAAAAAGCCGCATTGGCTTGGAATGGGAGCTGAACTTCCAAAAGATGGCGTAAACTACAGCGGTCAATGGCAAACCGGCAAAACCGATGAAAAAGGAAATGAAATCACCGCTTCACATAAAAACGCCCGTTACTGCCTGAGCATAACTGAGCTTGGCAACCGTGATGAATTGGCTGATGCTCCAGAAGGCGTAGAGCTTGGCGGAATTATCTACGGCGGACGCGACAGTGATACGTGGGTTCCGGTTGAGCAGGCATTTAGCTGGGACGAGGGTATTATTATAAAGGGTGCGTCAATTGAATCTGAAACCACCGCTGCAACTCTCGGCAAGCAGGGCGTTCGTACATTCAATCTTATGTCGAATCTGGATTTTCTTTCGATTCCGCTCGGCCAATATATTCAGAACAATCTGGATTTCGCTAAGACAATTAAAAATCCGCCATCTGTTTTTTCAGTGAATTATTTCCTGAAGGGAAAAGACGGCGAATACTTAAATAGTATAGCTGATAAAAAGATTTGGATTTTGTGGGCGGAACTTCGCGTAAATGGCGAGGTCGAGGCAATTGAAACCCCGACCGGCTTTATTCCGAAATACGAAGATTTAGCCAAACTTTTCAAAGAGCATTTGAATGCTGACTACTCCAAATCGGATTACGTTGAGCAATTTACTATTCGCATTCCGGAAAATATTGCGAAAATCGCTCGCATTGAAAAAGTTTACAAAGAAAAAGTTTCCGACACGCCAAAAATTGTGTTTGATACTTTTGCCAAAGTTCGCAGCCGTTTGAATTCGTTTAAGGATAAACATGGTGATTACGTATCGCCATTTGATTTGTTGAAATAAATATGTATTTTGGGGGGGCTTGGGTTGGTTGTGAAAATGGGGGCTTTTGCTAACACTAAAAAAACGTAAAACTAACGTGCAATTTACTTGACTATCCCATTTTAACCAATTAAGCTCTTGTTTCAGATGTGGCAGCAAAAAAAAAGCTGTTTTACAGCGGTATTTTTTGTGTTGCTGATAGTATAAAAATTGCTATCTTTTATTTCATAAATGTGGTTTTTAACTGCGTAATGGGATTGAGTAACAGAGATGGGAGAAAACTCTAACGGACAGTCCTCAGATGGAGTTGTGCGCAAAGATTGTAGTGATGTTTTTGGAAATGAGCGTATTGAATCCAACTCCAGAGGCAAACACTACGGCAATGCTGCCAGTGATAATTTCATAGGCAGTTCCGCTGCGTTTAATTCAATCCTTGAAACAATACAAACAATTGCTACTCGCAAATGCCCAATTATTATCACCGGCGAAACCGGCGTCGGCAAAGAAAGAGTAGCTGAACAAATTCATCGTGCCAGCAACCGAAAGAATAATGTTTTTGTTCCGGTCGATTGCACAACTTTGACCGGCCAGTTATTTGAAAGCCAGCTATTCGGCCACACTAAGGGAGCTTTTACGGGTGCAGTTGATGATACGCTCGGATTTTTCAGAGCGGCAAACGGCGGAACGATTTTTCTCGATGAAATAAGTGAGATTCCGCTTGAATTGCAGGCCAAACTTTTGCGTGTCCTTCAGGAGGGCACGGTAACACCGCTTGGCTCGACTAAAACGCATACTATTGATGTTCGTGTTTTGTGCTCGACCAACCGTGATTTGACCGAGATGATTAAGGATGGCAAGTTTCGCAGCGATTTGTATTACCGTTTAAATGTTGTCAGCGTTGAAGTACCGCCGCTTCGCGGGCGTAAAGAAGATATTATTCCGCTTGCCGAATATTTCCTTGCGAATCAATCTGAGTTTTATGATGAGCCGGCTAAGATGTTGAATGATGATGCGAAAAAGCTGCTCTTGAACTATTCGTGGCCGGGCAACATTCGTCAGCTTGCCAATGCGATTGAGCGGGCTTATGTTTTGACGGCTGGCGAGGAAGTTTTGTCAGCTGTTTTACCGTTTGAGATTATAATAGCTGACCCTGCTGAGTATCCTAAGAATGAACTGCCGACTCTGGCCGAAGTTAAGCGTCGGATTATCACGAAAACGCTGGAATTTACGAAGGGGCGTAAAATCGCCGCAGCCAAAATCCTCAACATTGAGCGTCGCCAGCTGAATCGTCTGATTGACAAGCTAAACATTCCCATCAAGAAGTAAAATTTAGAATTGAGAATGAAGAATTAAAAAATTGGACGCAGATTACGCTGAAATAAATAGTACCAAAAATCTGCGTTAATCAGCGCAATCAGCGTCAGGAAAACGATTCAAAATTCTAATTTTCAAATATTCAAAACTGACAGCTTTGCTGTCATGCTGAGTGTAGCGAAGCATCTCAACCATTCAAATGGCAGAGACCCTTCGCTTCGCTCAGGGTGACACTGGCGTGTCATTTTGGTAATTGGATATTGTTTAGGATTTAGAATTTTCCATTTTCAATCAAAAACGGCATAAATGAATTAAGAATTGAGAATCCTTCGACCCCGCTCAGGACAGGTGCAGAATTGAGAATTATGGAATCCCTTCGGGATGGATTTCAATCAAAATCGTCATAAAAATTGTCAAATTTAGGGGTAATTTTTTGGAAAATATGGTGTTTTTTGGGGCTTGAAAAAGTGATTTTCAGTGGTGTTTCTTTGTTTTTGATACTGAAAAGCCGGTTTTGCGTCAATCAAAACTGCGAAATTCGGCAAAAAGTGGCCAAAAAGTAGTCGTTTTTGAGCGTTTTTTGTCAATTTTGGTCAAAAATGAGCTGGAATTTACCGTTTTTTGTCAAAAAAGAACCAGTTTTTTCAGGTAGTATGCCGTTTTCAATCGATTGTTTTTGAACAGTTGCTGGTTGCTAATACCTGCGATTTGTCATTTCGAGCGTAGCCGAGACACGAAGCGAAGCGGAGAGCCCCGAAGGGAAATCTATTTTTAATTAACCACGGATTTTTCGTATTGCGTTGTGCGTATCTCGATTGACAATTGTATAAATTTAAGGATAATACTATTAAAGTAAATTGGAAAGCTTGTTATAAAAAATATGAGTTATGATTTCTCTCAATTAAACGATAAAGAATTTGAAATTATTGTTACCGATCTGCTTTCAGTAGTTTTCAACAAACGAATTGAAAGATTCAAACATGGTAGGGATGGGGGGGTTGATGGAAGATTCTACTCCGACACAAACCAAGAAATTATAATCCAGAGTAAACATTATTTGAAATCTGGATACAAAGCATTATTATCCACCCTTAGAAAAGAAGTAATCAAAATTAAAAAGTTAAAACCAGAAAGATATATACTTGTTTCATCTCTACCGTTATCAAGAGATAATAAAAAAGAGATTAAAAATGTACTTAACCCTTTTGTCAAAATGGATAACGATATTTTTGGACAAGAAGATTTAAACGACATCCTTTCTCAAAACCCAAAAATCGAAGAAAAACATTTCAAACTCTGGTTTTCTAGTACAACAGTTTTTGGAATATTACTACACAATGCAATTAAAGGAAGAAGTGAATTTGAGATTGAGCAAATCAAAAAAAGAACTCTAAAATATGTTCAAACTCAAAATCACTCCAAAGCCCATGAAATTCTCAAAAATAATAACGTAATTATTATTTCTGGTGAACCTGGAATCGGCAAAACAACTTTGGCAGAAAATCTTTGTCTAGAATATGTAGCAAATGATTATGAGTTTTTAGATATCGAAGAGTCTTTAAGAGAAGCTGAAAGTGTATACATAAGAGGCAAAAAACAGATCTTTTATTTCGACGACTTCCTAGGTAGTAATTATTTTGAAGCAATAGAAAATAAAAAAGATTCACATATCATCAAATTCATTGAGAGAATTAAAAATGATAATACTAAGAAATTTATTTTAACCTCTAGAACAAACATTTTAAATAGTGGTTTGTTGCATAGCAGCATTTTTTCAACCCAAAAAATCCGTAAAAATGAATTTCTTCTTACTATTGACAGATTAGACAATTTAGAAAAAGCTAGAATTCTATATAACCATATATGGTTTAGTGAATTAAATGAAGATTTTATGGAAGAAATTTATCGAGACAAACGATACCATCAAATCATTAAACATGAAAATTTTAATCCAAGATTAATAGAATTTATTACGGATAATGACAGATTAAATGTTGTCTCAGATGAATACTGGTCTTACATATCAAAAACTTTAGATAATCCAAAAGATATTTGGAATAATTGTTTTAAAAACCAAAATAATGCGTTTGTTCGAAGTCTTGTTATTTTGACAGTTTTCAATGGTAGCCAAATTACTGAAGAAGAACTAAGAAAAAGCTTCAATGCATTGATCGACATAGAAAACCTGAAGAATCCATCACACACAGAAAAAGATTTTAATTCGACTGCTCAATTGGCTACAAAATCATTTCTAAGTCGAAATAAATCAATCTATAGTCATATTTATTCCTTATTTAACCCATCAATCGCTGACTATATATTAAACGAATATAACAAAGATGTAAGGAAGTTAATTAACATATTTAAATCACTATATACCATTAAATCCTTAGAAATGCTAATTTCTCTAGGAAAAAGTAAAATAGTTTCCGCAAGTGACTTAGTCAAAATTCTTGATGCGCTTTTTACGGATGCTTTTCCAAAAGACAAAACTCTTGATTATCTCATTTTCATTTCACACCTATACATAGATGACGCAGCCAAAAATGATAGAATTATTTCATTTTTGAGAAAAATTATAAATAAGCCACAAACTATTGATGAGTTTTCTAAATTTTTATGTTTACTCTCAAAGTTTGAGAAAAAATTAAAAATAACAAATTTCGATTTTTTAGTGGGAACATTCAAAGATAGATATTTGGATGACAACGAACTAAAAAATTTAATAATCTTTTTTGATGATAAACCTATTACTTCTTCCAAGTTATTAGATGAACTAAAAGAGCAAATCAACAGTTACATATATGGAAGATTAGAGGATATTGCGGCAGATATTGACTTATCACCATATCTTAATTTCAATGGATATGATGACGATGTGGATGTTGATGAAGATTCTATATTTCAATATTTGACAGATTCACTACTATCAGAAATGAAGGGTGTGTGTCCCAATCTAATTGGAAAATTCAATCTTGATATTCCAGTCCTAGCAAGCCAAGTTGATATTGACAATTTAGTATCAAACTATCTTAGCTCAATTCAATATGAATCAGAATGGGATAAAGAATATGGTAGCTATAGAAATTTTGATAATGATATAGACGATTTATTTGAGCGTACATAGAATTAGTATAGTATTTAATCGATTTTGTATGTTTCATATTTCCAGCCCAATTTAGGGACGATAAACATCACGCATCATATAAAATACCCCTCCTTGACAGGAGGGGCTCTGTTGGGAACTAATCACGAAATACGAAATCTGTGCTTCAAAAAGCCGGCAATTCCTGTATAATCAATCCGCAACGAAAGTTAGAAAAGTGCGAAGGGTGCTAAAAACGCCTCGCAATGACAGAAAAATGGATACCTGCCTTCGCAGGTATGACAAAATGAGTGTTGCCACAGCCACATCCATTCGACTACGCTCAGGACAAGAGTGCTGGGGCTAAACAAAAAATAAACCCTGCCATTAAACAAACCCCACCAAAGTGTTGGTGGGGCTAACCGATTACGCATCACGAAATACGAAATACGCTTCACGAAATCGATGTTTCAAATAATCGGTAATTCCTGTATAATCAATCAGGTACAACAAAACGAAAATCAGTGTAATCTGCAATTAAACAAAATAAAAATTAGGCAATTAAAATATGGCAATACCAACAGTAGCTATAATCGGAAGACCAAATGTCGGAAAAAGCAGCTTACTAAACGCTCTCGCAGGAGAAAGAATCAGCATAGTCGAGGCAACAGCCGGCGTAACAAGAGACCGAGTTAGCACTATCATCGAAAAAGATGATAAATATATCGAGCTAATCGATACCGGCGGATACGGAATCGTCGATTCACAGCAACTAAGCCAGCATATCGAATCGCAAATCCATCAGGCAATCGCAAAAGCAGATATAATACTCTTCGTTGTAGATATTAGAGACGGGATAGTGCCGCTCGATAAAACTATCGCACAGCTTCTAAAAAAAGAAAATATAAAAGTAATCGGCGTTGCAAATAAAGCTGATTCGGCAAAAATGTTTCCAGCAGCAGGCGAATTCGCGCGGCTGGGATTCGGCGAATTCCTCTGCGTTTCAGCGACAAATAATATGAACAAATCAAAACTGCTCGAAAAAGTTTTGGACGAATTAAAAGTCGCAACGTCAGAAAAACCGCCAACGCCAATTATGAAAATGGCTATCGTGGGAAAAAGAAACGCAGGAAAAAGCACGCTCGTAAACGCTATCGTCGGCGATGACAAAAGAGTTATCGTAAGCGAAATACCAGGAACGACAAGAGATTCAGTCGATGTGCGATTCGAAAAAGATGGAAAAACAATCGTGGTTATAGATACGGCCGGCGTGCGGAAAAAAAATAAAATGTCCGACAGTATAGAATTCTACAGCTTTATACGAGCATCAGAATCAGTTAGAAGAGCTGATATGGTAATGTTTCTAATCGATGCAACCACGCCGATTTCACAGGTCGATAAAAAACTGGCAAAACTAATCGCTGAAGAATATAAAAGCTGTATCATCGTTATAAATAAATGGGACCTCGCAAAAGATACAGCGTCAACCGAAGATTACGAAGATTATCTAACGAAAATGCTGCCGGGACTAAAATACGCTCCCATCGCATTTACAACGGCAACGGAATCAAAAAATGTTCAAACTATCTTAGACCTCGCAGCTGAGATATTTAAGCAGACAACAACACAAATCCCAACGCCAAAATTAAACAAAGCATTCGACATAATAAAAGAAGAAAAGGCCGGCTCAACGAAAAGAAATAAAGCCGGCTGGCCGAAAATTTATTACGCAACGCAAATCGGTGTTAATCCGGTTACGATTATGATGTTCGTAAATAAAACGCAGCTCTTCGAAGAAAACTATATGAGATTTATCGAGGGAAGATTGAAATCCATGCTGCCAATGGCGGAAGTGCCAATCAAGCTGCTCGTCAAGCCGCATAGAAAATAGGAATTGAAATCCTTCGACTACGCTCAGGACAGGTTTAGAATGGAGAATTAAAATGAGCTCTCTTCTAATTACATAACTGACAATCGCAGCTCTTATGTATAAAACGTATTGCTCCCTTGCCGTTGAAAAACCGCAAATTATGCTATCTATAGTAGCTATGATTCTAATTATTCTTGCAGCATTCCTCGGCTATATAGCAATAGCAACCGCCTTAAAAGTGAAAAAAGCTAAATCTTAAAAACTAATGATTTGTGGCTGGAATATCTGTTTGGGAAATCGGCACCAGCCGAAAACGAGCAACGACCGGCGGCTGATTCAAAATTATCTCATCCTTGCGAACATATTCCGCAGGAAAATTATAAATCAACTCTTTCCGTAGCGGCTCAACGGAAACAACATCTTTATCATTATCATCAATTTCAAGTATTACCTGGTAACGCATATTTTCATAGGCACGTTTTGCTTCGGCGGTAGAACGGATGGCTACGGCACTTATTACAGCGTCAAGATTTACAACTTCGACTTTGTATTTGCCCTGAAGATTGGAACTTAAAATCAGGCCAAGCGTTGCGTTTTGTATGGTCTCGGCTCGCAGGCGTTCCTGCTGAGCTAAGGTGGCTATTTCAACAGTGGTCGAGCTTCTTCTGATTTGGCCATCCGCCAATTCGATGCATGGCGTTTTAGTAATGGCTGCTGCTGCTGATTGCTTGATTTCCAGCGTGGTCAGTTGAACTTCGGCCTGGCCTGTATAACCAGCCGGAGCAAAAATCTCAACGAGAGCCGGCTCCACTGTCGCAATTTTTACAGGGTTGCGGTATTCGTCTATACACCTTACGGTAAATGATTTTTTTTCGAGAGAGATAACATTAACTGCAACTTTGTCCGGCTCACACAACTCAACGGCTAAACCGAGTTGTTTTATCTGGTCGCTGCGCTTCAAGAATCCGGCAACATCAAGAATGTGCTCGCCGGCAGAAGCCATCGCTTGCTGCTGAACATCAAGGAAAAACTCAAAAACCAAAGAACCCTCATTTAATCGACGCTTAATATCGGCAACCCGCGAAGCAGGGCCACGAAAAATTATTTTGTCAATAGAAACCGACTGCTTGCCGGAAAAGTTTACAAGTAAATCAGGGCCTGTCGTTTTTGCAATACTCACAGTAACACCGGAAACCGAAAAACTTTCCGTTTGAGCAAGGTCTGCCCAAACCCAAATCAAAATGGTCAAAAATAAAACCAATGCCAGTTTGCCGTATTTTATTTTCTGTTGTTTGAACTTCATATTTTTGTCAATCCATCGCTTCAACCAAATATCCCTCCAGCCCAGATGCGCTTATGTTGCGTTTCAATTGTCCGCCAACAGCAACAGAAATAATTCCTGTCTCCTCGCTAACTACAATAACTACCGCATCACACCCACTGGTTAAACCTACCGCTGCACGATGGCGTGAGCCAAGCTCAATACCGTCAACACTGTCGGCTTCGGCGAGCGGCAGCTGAACACGAGCGGCAACAATTCTGCTGTTACTAATAATAACCGCCATATCGTGAAGAGCCGTGCCGCTATAAAAAATTGTTCTTAGAAGTTCTGAGTTAACAATAGCATCAAGCCGAACTCCGGTTTCAATAAATTCACCAAGAGCCACCCGCTTTTCAATAACTATAATCGCCCCGGTTTTAATAAGTGAAAGCTGGCAAACGGCAGAGATTAATTCTTCCGCCGCCTGAGTTAATTTTCGGCTGGTGCCGGATAAGAAACGTGTGCGGCCTATCCGCATTAAAGCGCGGCGAACCTCCGGCTGAAAGGCGGTTACTGCAATAATCAAAACGGCAATTAAAAAGCCCTTGTAAAGATACTGAAGCCGCTCAAAACTAAAACGCTCGACAATTAGATTTAAAATAAGTACGCCGGAAATGAGAATGAATATGACTCCGCGAAAAAGCCGCTCGCCGCGAGTACCCTCAAGAAAATCAATTGCCCAGTAAACCACAAGAGCAATCGAAAATATCTCAATAGCAACTACCCACCAGTTGTAACCTGCCACGCGGCTGAAATAATCGATGAACAGATCCATATGTCGCAACCCACAAATCACAGCTCAGTAAAGAAGCTGTGGGTAATCCATTACCAAAACCAATTATTAAAAATTTGCTAATCGAAGATTTTTTTGTCCGAAAGCTTACTTGGCTTGTCCCAGAGCATCGCTCTGTCTATATCCTGAATCATCTCCACATGGCAGATATCACTGTTGCGAAGATGCCTTCTACGCCCCTCTGCCTCGGTTTCACCAGGCTGAGCAGTAGTGCAGCCAAAAGGCAATACCATCAGAATACATAAAACAACGCCGAATAAAGCTGTGTAAAAGTCTCTCATAATCTGGTCATGCTAACAATTACGCCTATAATTGTCAACCCAAAAAGTGTTAATTCTATCGGCAATTACAACTGGCTTACCTAAAGCTGCCAACTGTCTCTTTGATATGGTTTCCTGTTGACTTTTGCAGTAATCTGTGAATAATAGCCGCCAGTTACTGTTAAGCAAAGTAGTTGGGGACGAAAAAGCGGTCAAGACAGAGCTTGCGCAGGACAAACAATGAAATCCAGCAGAATCAGCAGGGTAGTGCAGATTTTAACGACACTGCAGGCAGGTAAATACTACGCCGTAGATGATTTATCGAAAATGCTTGGAACCAGCCGAAGAACTGTCTTTCGCGACCTAAAGGAACTTCAGGCAATTGGTGTGCCGTATCACTATAACAGCAAAGAGGGCGGCTATAGTATTGACCCTGAATTTTTCCTGCCGCCAATCGATTTGAATCTGCAAGAGGCACTTAGTTTGCTTATGCTAACACACAAGGCAAGCAGACAAATGCAGTTGCCGTTTAGAAATTCAGCGCTGCTCGCTGCGTTAAAAATCGAAAACAACCTGCCATTAGAAACGAAAAGGCGATGCAACCTGCTCCTGAAAAATATATCTACAAAAGCTACCGCTCAGGCACCTACAAAACTGCTCGACCAAGCTTTCGCAACACTGCAGAAAGCAATAGCTGAAAAAAACAAAGTGGTACTGATTTATCACTCGTTTTTTGAAGGAAAAACAATCGACTTGCAAATACACCCTTACCATCTGCTCTATAATCAAAGGGCATGGTATCTCGTGGCCTTCTCCGAGATGCACAACAGTATTAGGACGTTTAAGCTCAACCGAATTAAAGAAATTCAGGTGCTGAAAAAACGATTTATCAGTGGTGAAAAATTTGACATTTACGACTATCTTGGAAAATGCTGGTCGATGATTCCTGAAGGAAAAATCTACAATATAAAATTGCGGTTTATGCCAAAGGTGGTAAATAATGTCGCAGAAGTACAGTGGCACAGCACACAAGAGGTAACCCTGAATCAGGACGGCTCAGCAACGATTGAATTTCGCGTTGACGGGCTCGAGGAAATAGCGTGGTGGATACTCGGCTACGGCGACCAGGTTCAGGTATTAGCCCCAAAAGCACTCAGGAAAAAGATTATAGAAAAAGCCAGAAATATGATTAAGATTAACGAACAACTGGAACAAAAAATAAAAACAAGCGAAATTCCCATCGTTGAATTGCCATACAAAACAACTGCTGCTTCGGCTGCCACGAGTAATTCTTAATAATTCACAGAACACCGTGATACTTTCGACAAAAATAGCGGTAAAATAAATAAATATTTCATCGTTTATTAACAATTTGTGGGCAAATAGGCCTGTGGAAAAGCTGTTAGTAAAACAGTTAGAAACTGGTAATAAAACACACAATAATGCCAATGGGTAAAATGAATGTAACCCCACTGAAAAAACCCACAAAAAAACTAACTCTTTATCCACAGGGGAAAAACTCATACTTAAAGTTATAAGGTACTACCGAATAAGTTGTTAGCACTAAAGGATGTGGAATATGTAACAATTTCACATTGTATATGATTAATACTAATAAATCTTTTATTATATTATAATAAGAAAGAAGCAAGCCGGCGAGCGAACCGTGGCAAGTTGGTTTTGGCGGTTTTGCTATATTGTTCTTTGTGAAATAAAGATTGTGGAAGGGTGGGTTTTAGTATAGTATACACAACGATAAAAAATGGTTTTGGAGGTTTTTAATGAAGATAGATTTTAATAGAGAAGCGCTTTTGGCCGGTTTGAATTTACTGACTTCCGTAATACCCGCAAGAACGCCCAAGCCGATATTAAGATGTGTGCGAATAACAGCTGGCAAAAAAGGTACGCAGATTTGTGCTACAGATTTAGAGGTGGGGGCTGATGTGGAAGTGGCCCAAGCTAAAATCGGCGAAACCGGCGAAGTTGTGATTCCGGCGGATAGATTAATGGCGATTGTGCGAGAAAGTGCCGATGACGTTCTTTCGCTTCAGGCCAAAGATGATTCTTGCCATATTAC
Organism: Planctomycetota bacterium; assembly: GCA_023135865.1. Classification (GTDB taxonomy): domain Bacteria; phylum Planctomycetota; class Phycisphaerae; order Sedimentisphaerales; family Anaerobacaceae; genus JAGLSG01. Next base: position 14,525 of record JAGLSG010000033.1, read on the forward strand.
CGGCTCTGACAGCCATTTTACAATTTTCAGCCAACAACCGGAGCAATACCCGCCAATGCCGGCCTTTGATGAATCAGCGGATATGGAAATACCGCTGAAGGACTTGCAGGCGGGAATTGGGCAGTGTTTATTTGCGACAGCAAAAGAGAGTTCACGCTATGCACTAAACGGTGTGCTGATGGAAATAAAGGGAAAGAAACTTTCACTGGTTGCGACCGATGGCCGTCGATTGGCGAGAAGTGTTGTTTCTCTTTCGGCTCAGCCGACGGGGCAAATGGCAACAGCGAAAATAATTATGCCCGCAAAGGCCATGATATTGCTTGAAAAAATAGCCACATCAGAGAAGGATGTCGCTGCGATAAAGCTGCTCGATAATCAGGTTCTGATCCGATGTGCAAATGTCGTTATTAGCTCCAGTTTGGTCGAAGGCAATTTCCCTAAATACGAAGATATAATTCCATCCGACTACGACAAAAAAATGAAGCTGTCAACTGATGCGGTTTTAAGCGCAGTGCGAAGAGCGGCTTTATTGACAAGCGAAGAGTCGAGGGGAATAAAACTTTCAGCTGAGAAAAATATGCTGGTGTTTACCGGCCGAGCCGCAGAAACAGGGGATGCTAAAGTTGATATGCCCATTGAGTACAAAGGTGAGTCAATTGAAATGGGTTTTAATCCGCAGTTTTTGATAGAGGCCTTGCGAGTTATTAAAACGGACGAATTTGAACTCGAGCTTGGCCAGTCGGACAGGCCCGGCCTGATGAAAAGCGGAACAAATTTTCTTTATGTTTTAATGCCGATTAATCTGAGTTAGGCGTTTGATTGGTTTGGCTATGACACTTGAAGAGAGGCAGTTGGACGATGCAATTAAGCGGCGAGCGGCGAGAAGAATTGATAAGACGGTTCGACTCGGCGGAAAAGCAGAAGATTTTGTGCGACGAGTTGTCAAACCAAGGCAGGCCAGGTTTGGCAAGGTTATGGAGTTGTGGCACGAGATGCTGCCGGCGGAGATGGCAAAACATTGCCAAATAGCAGACTTTCAGGCAGGAGTGTTGAAAGTTGCTGTTGATTCGCCTTCACATCGGCACGAAATGCAGATTTGCAGTCATGCCTTGCTCGAACAATTGCAGACCAGTTGTCCGAGTGCGAAAATAACAAAGATAAAATTTGTTGCAAAATAAATACCGTAAAAGAATAACAAGAAAAGTTTTTTGGGAACCAACAGTAGAAAGTTAGTATGAAAACTCACAAATACGATGCAAGTAATATCAAAATACTCGCCGGCCTTGAAGCTGTGCGCAAACGGCCAGATATGTATATCGGTGATCGCGGCAGCGGCGGCTTACACCATCTCGTTTATGAAGTGATAGACAATTCTATTGATGAAGCAATGGCTGGCTATTGCACAAATGTTTCTGTCAGGATTCATCCAGACGGAAGTTGCTCGGTTGAAGACGACGGTAGAGGAATTCCTGTTGAGCGACACAAGGAAGCTAAAACAAGCGCTCTCGAGGTTGTGTTGACCACCCTGCACGCCGGCGGCAAATTTGATAGCGACAGTTATAAGGTGGCTGGTGGCTTGCACGGCGTTGGAGTCAGTGTAGTAAACGCATTAAGCGAATGGCTCGAGGCAGATGTTTATCGCAACGGAGAACATTATCATTTCGGATGTGCCAGGGGAATCGCAAAAGGTCATGTAGAAAAAATCGGGCCAACAACTAAACGCGGAACAAAAATCTCTTTTAAGCCGGATGCGGAAATATTCGGCGAAGCGGAATTCAAGTACGATACGCTCCTAAAAAGAATCCGCGAAATGGCCTATCTGAATGCCGGAATCCAAATTTCCTTTAAGGACGACAGAGAAAATAAAAAAGAAATATTTAAATTCGACGATGGAATAAGAGCGTTTGTAAAACATCTTAACGAGGGCAAAGAAGTCCTGCACAAAGATGTTATTTACTTTTCAAAAGAAGATGTCGAAGCTAAGCTGAGCTGTGAAGTTGCCCTGCAGTATAGCAATGTTTACACTGAAAACGTGCTGGTTTTTGCAAATAACATTCGCAATATCGATGGTGGAACACATCTGTCCGGTTTTAGATCAGCTCTTACGCGAACGATGAACTATTATGCGAAAAATAACAATATTCTAAAATCAAATCAGGCAACAACCGGTGACGATTTAAGGGAGGGCTTAACAGCTGTGGTTGCAGTGAAGCTTGCTGACCCACACTTTGAAGCGCAGACAAAAGTTCGCCTGACAAATCCGGAAGTCGGCAGCTTTGTTGAAACGACTGTTAATGAGCGGCTCGGCCATTTTCTCGAAGAGCATCCGGCTGACGCAAAAAGAATTCTAAATAAAGCAATACAGGCCGCCGCCGCAAGAGAAGCCGCCAGAAAAGCAAGGGAATTGACGAGAAGAAAGGGCGTGCTAAGTGGCGCTAATCTGCCCGGCAAACTCTGGGATTGTTCGAGCAAAGAAAAAACAACAACAGAAATATTTGTAGTCGAAGGTGATTCTGCCGGCGGTTCGGCAAAGGCCGGAAGAGATAGAAAAATCCAGGCAATTTTGCCATTAAAAGGAAAAATCCTAAACGTCGAAAAAGCGAGGATGGATAAAATGCTCGCCCATGACGAAATCAGAACAATTATAAGTTCGCTTGGAACAGGCATTGGAGCCGATGAATTTAATATTGAAAAATGCAGATACGGAAAAGTGATTTTAATGACCGATGCCGATGTGGACGGCGCTCACATAAGAACGCTGCTACTAACTTTCTTCTTTAGGCAAATGCCGCAATTGTTTGCTAATGATATGATATATATTGCTCAGCCGCCATTGTATGAAATTAAAATAAAAGGCAAAAAGAAATCTGAATATATTCTCAGTGAAAACCAGATGCACAAAAGAATGATAGCAAGCGGCCTTGACGGAACAGAAATGATTATAAAGGGTGAAGCAAAAGGAAAAAGTACCAAGCCAAAACAGCAGAAAATCGAAGGCGACCAGCTTACTGAGTTCGTGAAGGATTTAGCTGAAGCTGAACAAATCATTTCTGTGCTGGCCAGGCGTGGAATTGTTTTTGTAGAGTTTGTCTCGAAATACTATCAGGACAAACAGCTGCCGCCATATCGCATCCATATTAACAGTCAGGACGAATTCTTCTACAAAAAAACCGAATACGAAAAACAGCTCGCAAAATTAAAAGATAATAACAAAGACGGCTTGATTGAGGCAGAGGAATTAATAGATGCCGAAGAGCTGCACGAGGTAATGCGGATGAATGAAATAAATGCAAAGCTGGATAAAAGTTTCGGCTTGGACTTAACAGATTTTCTTTTGAAGCAGCAAAGAAGTGTTTCTGGCGAAACGCTTCCGACAAAATTTCAACTGGTTAATGGCGAGAATAGTTATGAAATCGCTTCGCTCGGAGATGTTTGTGCCGGCGTGCGTCAGCTTGGCGGCCGTGGAGTTGAGATAAAACGCTTTAAGGGTCTCGGCGAAATGAATGCCGACCAGTTGTGGGATACAACTATGGATCCTACAACGCGAACATTACTTAAAGTTACTATTGATGATGCCGGAGAAGCGGACAGATTGTTTAGTATTTTAATGGGAAGCAATGTTGAAGAGCGGCGAAACTTTATTCAGGAACACGCCCTTGAAGTTCAAAATCTTGATGTCTAAATTTATTATTTATAGTTTATTAAAAATAGTTTATTGAAACAGGCCGGATTAAAACCCGGCCTGTTTGCGAAGGAGCATACCAACTGGATAACTCAGTTGTTTTGTTATATTCCGCCGTGGATAATCCAACGGTCGGGATGATTTTCATCATCTCCGCATCTTGCGAATGGACCATAGGGCTCCCATGTTGTCTTTTGCCCATCAGTACCGATAATTTCCAATTTACAGGGAACCCTAAAGCTGTGCGGCCCACATTTCGGATAAGGTGTTGGGGTGCCGATTGAAATAATCGCGGTAACATTAAGCTTGCCTTCAAAATACTCTTTCATTTTTTCTTCAGATATGCCGGAGTATATCTGCCCCGCATTTTTGTAGTCCTTGTCAATCATTGCTTGGAAAAACTGACGAACTGTTTCCGCTGCGGCCTGTTCGTCAGTCATATTTCCCTGAGGTATGCCGATAAGCTGAGTGAGTTGGTTGATTTTGGTCACATCCTTAGGCACTTCATCTTCCAGAGAAAATATTTTTTCATCTATTGGGCTGTTATAGTCAAAAAACTCAGATGTCAGTAGTTCCTTGCTATCTTTGATATTATAAACTTCGATGTGAGTAACTAAATCTGTTGCTTGGTCTATGTAGTAAATCTCCTTTCTGGGCTTGGTTTTATAAGTCGCAACTATGACAGCAGATTTTTGTATGTCTATGTCAACCCTGCCTGCCTTTTGGTCTTCAAGAAGTTTCTGCATAACCAATTTTGGTTGGCACTGCTCCTTAATGCTTTGCATCCAGCCTTCAATTCGGTTGGTTTGACAAATAAGGAAACTGTTTTTGCTCTTAAACCAGACTTCGGTTCTTTCCGGCGTCCAGGTAATGAGTTTTATACCGTCCTCGGTTACAGGAAGGTAATATCTTGCTTTCGTGACATGGCCAAGTTCGTCCGATTTAATCCAAAACTCACCGTGCATCTGTTCGCCTCTGAATTGTTTTACGTGCAAAAAGCGAATATTATTATAGGCATCAATCACCTGCTCAATCCCGAAAGCCGCTGGTACTGACTTGACAAAAATACTTACACTTAAAACCGCTGCGACAACTATCACAGCAGCTGTGGCGAATTTTGTAAAACTTTTCATAGCTTTTATCCTCTCTATAATTTTTATAGTTTTGATTCGCTTTGGAACTGCTGTGTCGAAGCCATCATCAATTTTGGATAATTTTTTTAGTGTTGCATCTATGACTTCCTGCGGCGGGCCGGCTGGAATCAATCCATTCTTCAAAGCATCAATGGCTTTATTAGTTTTGTTATTTTTATTTTCTTTCATAATACCACCTTCTTAAAAATTTCTTTTGGCGGCGATTCTTCTAAAAGGATTTTTAATTTCACTCTCGCACGATGCAATAAAACGCCGATGGTGTTGGTCTTAATTTTGAGCTGTTTGCCGATTCGGCGATAACTGAAATCATCTAAGTAACGCAAACAAAAAACTTCTGCCTCCTGCGACCGCAGCTGGCTTAGCGACTGACGCAATTTTTCAGACAATTCCTGAGATTGTAATTTTTGCTCAGGAGCTGGCTGACCGCCGGCAATGTCATCCAAATCTGCCGAATCCATATTAACGCAATTGCTTGACCGGTAAAATCGATGACGCAATTTATCTATCGCTCTAACTGTTGCGAGATGCGTCAATAACGCCTTAAAATTGCGAATACGGCTATTGCGACGGATTTCAAGTGCAGAAACAAACGTTTCCTGAAAACAATCGGCAGAATCAGCATCGTTGCCGAGCAAACGATATGCCGTTCGCCAGACAGCCGGTCCGTGCTTGTCAATAATTCTTTGCCAGTCAACTGTTTGCAAACAAAAATCCTCTCAAAATGACACATAAAAGACGCCGCCAACATAATAGTCGAAATACAATTCAATTTATTACAAAAAAAGATAAATTTTTTCTTGCAAACGCTTCAACATCGCTGCAAAATAGCGTTCGTTCAATATGTATCGGGGATTTCAAAAGTCAGTGGAGGAAAAAGTGATGGCAGGCGAAAAAGTGGACAACAAGAAAGCAAGCCATAGCTCAACCGGCCAACAAAATACAACGGCACTTATTACTTGTATAGTTTTGATTTGTGCCGCAATGCTGTCTAATGGCTGTGATTCCTTTCCACTCAATAAACTCAAATTGAGAAAATCCTCGCAGGTTGATGCAATCAAAAATACTCCGTCTGAAGAAAAGAAAGCAAAGTTGCTTAAAAAGCTCGACAAAAAATTCGAAAATCCGCAGACACATTATGAGCTTGGCAAGTTGTATCAAGAGGATGGCCTGTGGGCACAGGCGCAATATCGCTACAATTGTACACTAAGTTTTGATCCGGCGCACCGCGGCGCACAGGCAGCAATGGTTAAATCGCTGCAAGCCAGCGGCGATCAGGCAAAATCAGATTTGTCAGCGGAAATTTACATAAGCCAGGTCAATGCTTCAGCAGTGGAATCATTGAAATTGGGTCTGGCGTTTCAAAAACAGCAGCTCGATGATTACGCCCTCCAATGTTATCAGCAGGCACTGCGGCTGGCACCAAATTCGCCCAAAATCAATCGGCAAATCGGATATTACTATCTGAGCAGAGGTGATAAAGAACAAGCAAAAAGTTATTTAACGAGAAGTTTCAATCTTGATTCCAATCAGCCGGAAGTTGCAGGTGAACTCGGACGGCTGGGAGTTGGCGTGCAAGTGCCGCGAAAAAAGCAGAAAAATACGAAAAAACTCGATAGGATTGTGGATAAATCCATTAACGAATAAATCGCAGCGATGTTGCGATGGAGTAAAAACAGGCAGCCGGGCAGTTGGGATTTGGCTAATAGTTAGTGTATTATAAGGCCTGTTGAAAAAAAGAATTAACGATGATTTCTTATAGCCCTGTAGCGAACGGATGCGCTGCGGGGTTTTTTCATTTTGCACTAAATATCAACACTAATAACACTAAAACAGCACCTAAAAGCTGCTAATTGTGCAGAAAATGCGGAAAACTGGCCGATATAAACTCGTGTCTCGCCCATCCCGAGCTTTTGCCGAGCGAGCCAAAGGATGCTTTATCTATTGATTTATAACTAATTTTATCGGACTAAAAAGGAAAATGAAAGAGAAAAAATCATATAAAATCGCAGCTAAATGTATTGTAATAGCTGTTTTGTTTGTAATTTTGTGCAGTTGTGCAAGTTTCAATATCGGCGATTGGCCAAGCAGCTTTGTTTATCCGCATAATGAGCCGCCGGCAAATTGGTGCGGCTTAATCGGCTCTTTTTGTGCTTACTATCTGCTCTATTACGTCGGCCCGGGAATTTTTGTAGTTTTGGTTTCGCTAATTGCATTTCTCGTGGCAAAACTTGCAAATGTTAAAGTAAAACAGCCAATCCTGCGAGCAGTTGGGCTTTCACTATTGACAGTGGCGGTTTCGAGCAGCTTTTATGTTTTCTGGCCGAATAATATTTACAGCTTTCCAACCGGCTCCGGCGGACTGCTCGGAGTAGGAATAACTCACTTTTTACAAACACATTTTGCACTGCTTGGAACATTTATACTTACTGCGGCAATTTGGATTGTGGGAGTTGTACTGCTCGCTGACAGCTTTGTGATGGTTTTGCTTCGAGCGATTGGTTTTGTGCTCCATAAAACTTTTGGCGTAGCGATGCCGGCTTTTTCAGCGGCAAAGCAGCATTCGCAATCGTTGACTGAAATATGGCGGAAACTAAGCGAAAAAACCGCTGCAAATAATTTAAACACCGAAAGCCAAACCGAAGACGAAGATGAGGGTGCATATGTACCTGTTAATAAAAAAGATGATGTGAAAATAGAAGCACATTATTTCGATAAGCCAAAACCAAAATTAAAAGGTAAGCAAAAAGAGATTCAAAGGGCAAGTGCAGGTTTTGTGCCGGCTGATTATAAAGATTATACGCTGCCGCCGTTGGAACTGCTCGCCAAACCCGAATATGGATTTGCAGCTGTGCAGGGAAAAGTGGTTAAGGCAAAAGCAGCAACCCTGGAAAAATTGCTTAGTGAATTTAATGTTAGTGCGAGCGTGGTCGAAGCAGAAACCGGGCCGGTTGTAACGATGTTTGAGCTGGAACTGGCAGCAGGTGTGAAAGTCAGCCAGATATTTGCGCTTTCAAATGATATGGCAAGAGCACTTGGCGCAGGAGCTGTGCGAGTAGTAGCTCCTCTGCCGGGAAAACATACAATAGGAATTGAAGTACCGAACAACGAAAAAGAAAAAGTTCGCATCAAAGACCTGATGCAGCTGGCGGGAAATAAGCCGAGCAAGATGGCTATACCGCTGTTTCTCGGCAAAGATTCGTCGGGCGAAGCGCTCGTTTCTGACTTGGCAGCTATGCCGCATATGCTGATTGCCGGCACAACCGGCTCGGGAAAAAGCGTTTGCATTAATTCGATTATAAGCAGTATATTGCTGACGCGGCGGCCGGATGAAGTAAAGATGATTTTAATCGACCCGAAAATGGTTGAAATGACCGCCTTTAATACGGTTCCGCATTTAATGTCGCCAATTGTAACCGAAACCACAAGAGCTGTTCAAATTCTCGAATGGGCTACAGTAAAAATGGATGAGCGATATGCTATTCTGGCTGAAGCGAGAGTAAAAAATATAGCTGAATACAATCGGCTCGGCGCTGAAGCCATACTCGAAAGATTTAATCCGGCTGACGAAGATGAAGCTGCGAAAATTCCAAAGCGTCTGCCGTATATTGTGATTGTTATTGATGAGCTTGCAGATTTAATGATGACTGCTGCAAAGGAAATTGAAGCTTATATTGTTCGGCTGGCGCAAAAGAGTAGAGCTGTTGGTATTCACATAGTGCTTGCTACGCAGCGGCCGCAAGCAACGGTTGTTACGGGACTTATAAAATCTAATATGCCGACCAGAATCGGTTTCAGAGTAGCTGCGAGAATGGATAGCAGAATTATTCTCGACCAGAACGGTGCTGAAACTCTGCTTGGCCAGGGCGATATGCTTTTCCTAAAGCCGGGAACAAGTGATTTGATTCGCGCACAGGGTGCGTTTATGGATGATATGGAAATCAAGCGAATAGTAAAACATCTAAAGGAAATTGCCGAGCCGCAATTCCATCCTGAACTAACTCAACTCAAACGGCTGGACACATCTGAAGCGGCGAGAGACGAGTTGTTTGATGATGCGGTCAGAATTGTGCTTGAAACAAAAAGAGGAAGCGTTTCTTTGCTGCAAAGACGACTTGGAATCGGCTACGCACGCTCATCTCGGATTATAGAAATGATGGCCTCTGCCGGCGTACTTGGCGAATATAAAGGTAGTCAGGCAAGAGAGGTGATGATGACACTTGAGGAATACGAACAGCTGAATCAGCAGAGCGATGAATATGACCAAGCCGAAGAGCAAGAAGATTTTCAGCCGCCAGCAGGCCCCGCCGAAGGCCAGCACCATTACGCAGCGGTGGACAGCGAAGATTGACGAGAAACAGATTTCAGAAACAATATCAACAACCGCAGCCGGTTTTCCTGTTATTTGGCACGATACGATATAAGTCGATTTTTACTGGTTATTATTTGTTTTCTCGGATTGTGATTTGCATTGTTTAAGAACTTTTCTTACGTGCCAGCGAACAAAATGCGGAGCTCCGCAGAGCAGATAAATTCCACACATAAGCATAATTACCAAGGGCAGTATATTTTGTAAACTAAATTGGGCGTAGCTGTTGGTGTAAATAGTATTTGCGTTTCTGGTTTTGAGAAAGGCAAGCTGGTTTATGAGGTAAGTTGTTTTCCAGAGTACAGTGTTGATGAAATAAATTCCACCGGCCATACAGATAAGACGCAATGCAACAGGGAGCCATTGAATTTGCAAATCCGGTTCGGCAAATTGCTCTGAGCCAACGATTTTTTCAGCCAGAGCATCATTTTTATAAACTAAATAGCGTATCAGTAACACGATAAGGCAGATAGTCAGTAATATCGAAGACAAAAATGTCCACATGTTTTCTGATGACCGGCCATAACCAAACATCATAAAGATAGGTAGAACTAGCTGAGGCAACAGGCGAATAGCGAAAAATATACCTATTGCCGACAGAATGATTTTGGCCAGTGTGTGCATTTTATTCATTTTCAATTCCTTCTCGATATTGATTCGGCTCTGGCAGCAATTCAGCTTTGCCAGTGCTTGGTTGAAGACACATAAATGGTATCCGACCGCAAAGCAGCCAGGCCGACAATGAAGCATTGACAAGACCGTGTATCATACGGAACCATTGTGTTGCGGTTAAATTAATTGATTTTGGAAAGCCCCCGAATATAAATATCTCATTTATCAGGCCACGCATATGAATAGGAAAGACCACTATTTTCAGCATTGTTGGAATGGCACCGGGTAATAATATCAAACCGCAAAAAATAGCAGCTATTCGAATTGAGGCGGTCAGCCATAAAACTTCATTTTCAGAATTTAATTTTTCACCGGACCCTGCGATTTTACTTGCCAACCAGTTGTTCTTAAAGATAAACAAATACGCAATTACTACGAGTAGAATTGTAAGTACCGCAAAAAACAATACGACGTTAAGAATAGAGATATTTACTATCGTAAACAACGGATAGCTAAAATACTGGAAGATGCTTGTTATTGCACTGATTCCGATAATGGTAAGAATAGCTTTGGCTATAATTTGCATTTTGCTCATTAAATTCCTTTGGCAAAAATCAAGTGTGAACATTTTCATTGTATTACTAAGCGGTGTAATGTCCAGAGCAATATTATTGTGCGTGGGGCGGATTTAACGGCTGTTTCATGGGTGATTATCGAACCTGCAACTTTTTTCCGAAAAAAACCGCATTTTCAGTACTGATATTGCCCTGTTTTGGCCGAAAAAGAAAAATAAAGTTGATTTGTCAGCTGGAACATAGTATAGTTCCCCAGTTGTAACTCGCTCTGTCGCAAGGGGCAAATATATTTAGTTTTGAGCGTTGAGTTTTGAATTTTGAGTTAAATAAGTTATTGCCGCAAAGCGGCGATTCCGCAACTCAAAACTAAGGACTAAAAACTCAAAACTGTATTCGGGGTCAGCAGTATCACGGCATAGCTGACTTCGGCCTCCGGCAAAGCCAATCGAACCCCGTCGTTTTGTTTCGCAAAACGGCATAGTTGGGTTACCGTGACAGATTAAAAAAGCTAAAAGCGTAAAGCGGAAAAGTTAAAACCATAGCGCAAAATTCGAGATTTTCAGTTTTTGACTTTTCAATTATGGTTTTGCACTTTCAGCTTATAAGTTTTCAGTTTATTTGTTACCCGATGGTGTAATTGGTAACACATAGGCTTTTGATGCCTACATTCCAGGTTCGAGTCCTGGTCGGGTAGTTTTGAGAGTAAATTGTTAAAAAGGAAGTAAAAACTTAAAAAAATGGAAACCGCAGCAATAATTCTCGCAGCAGGCGTGAGCAGTAGAATGAAAACAGCTCTGCCAAAGGTGATGCACGAAGTTTGTGGAAAGCCGATGCTCGAATATGTGCTGAACGCCTGCAGAAAAGCTGGAACCAAAAAAATATATGTCGTTGTCGGCTACGGAGCTGAAAAAGTAAAAAAACAGTTTGCGAATAGTAAAGATGTTGTTTGGGTAAATCAGAAAGAACAAAAAGGAACAGCTCACGCAGTTTTATGCTGCAAAAAACATCTTAAAAATTTCAGCGGCCAAACGCTTGTACTTTGCGGCGATGGCCCAATGATAAAAACGAAAACTCTAAAAACGCTTATAAAGACACATAAAAAAGCAAGAGCAGCAGCAACTCTCGCAACGGCTATACTCGATGAACCGGCTGGATACGGAAGAATAGCAAGAGATGCAAAAGGAAATATAGTTGCAATCGTGGAGCATAACGATTGTTCGAAGGAGCAGTTGAAAATTAGGGAAGTTAATCCGAGCTATTATCTGTTTGATAATAAAGGTATGTTTGAGGCGCTGCGAAAAGTTGAGCCGAATAACGCTAAAAAAGAATATTACATTACAGATGCTGTAGCAATTATTCTCGCAGCTGGAAAAAAAGTGGCAGCTGTGACGGCGGTTGAGCCACGGGAAATGCTCAGCGCAAATAACAGGGCTCAATTGGCTCAGCTTAATAAAGCTATGCAGCAGAGAATTCAATCGGAAATTATGCAAAGCGGTGTAACGATTATAAATCCCGAAAATGTGTGGATTCAGCAAGGAGCCAAAATCGGGGCAGATACGGTAATCGAGCCGTTTACATATATTAACAGCGATGTGAAGGTCGGCAAAAATTGCAGGATAGGCCCGTTTGTGTGTCTGGAAAGCGGAGTTGTGTTGAAAAATGGCGAAGCTGTCTGATGCGAAGTAATAGTAAAAATGAAAACGGAAAATGAAAGGTCAAGGATAGATGTTCTTAAATGATAATCTGAAAATATTTGCAGGAAGCAGCAATCCACAATTGGCAGCAGCGGTTTGTAAATATCTTGGACTTCCGCAGGGCGGAGCAAATATAGAAAAATTCCCAGATGGCGAGAAACACATAAGGATAGAAGACGATGTTCGCGGAAGAGATTGCTTTATTGTGCAGTCAACGTGCCAGCCGGTGGATGAGTATTTAATGGAATTACTTATTTATGTTGACTGTCTTAGAAGAGCCAGCGCAAAGAGAATTACGGTTGTGATTCCATATTTCGGCTACGCACGCCAGGATAGAAAAGATGAGGGAAGAGTGCCAATTACAGCAAAACTGGTAGCTAATCTTCTTACAGTGGCTGGAGTTGACAGGGTTCTAACGATTGATTTGCACGCAAGACAACTACAGGGCTTTTTTGATATTCCGGTTGACCATTTGACGGGCGAACTGGTGTTGAGTAATTATTTCCTCAATAAAAAAATCGATAACCTGACAATAGTTTCACCAGATGTGGGAAATATAAAAATAGCGGCTAAATATGCAGACCGGCTCGGAGGAGCACTGGCAATTGTACACAAAAAACGCGTTAGTGGAAGTAAAGTGGAAGCGCAGGAACTAATCGGAAGCGTTGAAGGAAGAAATGTTCTGATGTGCGATGATATTATCGCTACGGCAGGAACGGTTTGCAGTGCAGTTGAACTAATCAAAAAACGAGGAGCAGAAAAAATATATGTCGGCGGAACTCACGGCGTTTTTGCAGGGCCGGCTGTGGAAAGATTAAACAAGGTATCAATCGATGAGATAGTGGTTACGGACACGATACCGCTTGCGCAGGAAGCTAAAAAAATAAAGAATATCAAAGTACTCAGCGTTGCGTCAATGCTCGGCGAAGCAATAAAAAGAATTCATAGAAACGAATCGATCAGCAGTTTGTTTAACAATGTTTAGAAAATAATTACAAAAAAATAGTTATAAAAACAATACGTTATTAAGTGAGGAAACTATGGAAAAAACACCGCTTTTGAAAGCAATCGTTCGAGAGCATCAAGGCTCAATAGCAGCAGCTAAGCTGCGAAAAGAAGGAAAAATTCCGGCTATCGTTTACGGCCATAAGGAAGAGTCGCTCGCTATAGCTCTTGATGGGCATACGCTTGAGCGGGTTTTGCACAGCGGGCACAGAATGCTTGAAGTGCAGACGGACAAAAAGAAAGAATCCGTGATGTTTAAGGATGTGCAGTATGACTATCTCGGCAAAAATATCATTCACGTTGACTTGATGAGAGTTAATGTTGCAGAAATGATTAAGGTCGAAGTGCCAATCGAGCTAAAAGGCACGGCGAAAGGCACAAGTGAAGGTGGAATTATTCAGGAACACCTTAATAAACTTGAAATTGAGTGTAAAGCAATCGATATTCCCGACAGCATTATTGTTTCGGTAAAAGAAATGGAAATTGGCGACTCGTTGCACGCAGGCGATGTTAAGCTGCCAGAGGGAGCAAAACTTATAACAAAGCCCGAAGCGCTGCTCGCTATTTGTAGTATAGTTGCCGCTGCAAAGAGTGCCGAAGAACTCGAAGAAGAACAGCCGACAACTCCTGAGGTAATCGGTGAAACCAAAGAAGATGAGTCAGAATCAGCCGAAAAAGAAAAATAAAATCGGCAATGAAAAATTCCCGGCTTAAAAATGGAAATGGATGTTTGTAGCGGAATTAAAATTGTTGTCGGCCTCGGTAATCCCGGAAAAGAGTATGCTGAAACAAGGCATAATCTGGGATTCAGAGTAGTAGATTTGCTCGCCGAGCAGATGAATATAAGTGTTAAGAAAAAAAAGTTCAGTTCGCTCTTCGGGCAGCTTGAATTTGGAAACGAAAATATAATATTATTGAAACCGCAGCAGTTTATGAATCGAAGCGGACAGGCCGTTGCAACTGCTGTTGGATTTTATAAAGCTAAAATTAAAAATCTGCTCGTAGTAACAGATGATATGGCAATTGAGCCGGGAAAAATACGGCTTAGAACAAAGGGCTCCAGCGGCGGACATAATGGATTGGTAGATATTATAGAAAAACTTGGAACGAATCAGTTTGCCAGATTAAGAGTAGGTATTGGCCAAAGCGGCTTCGAATCGGCGAGCGGTTATGTGCTGAAGAAACCGTCAAAACAAGAGCAGGCACCGTTGGCTGAAGCGATTGAAAGAGCAAAAAAAGCGGCTCTTTGCTGGATTGAATATGGTGCAGAGAAAACTATGAACGAATTTAACGATTAGTAAAATAAAAAAACGAACTTAAAAAATTATTTCAGGAGGTAAATCGGTTTGGAAACTATTGTTAAAAAATTATATGAGGCGATGTTCCTTGTTGATTCAACGAAAGCAGTCGAGTTTGATGCGATTATAAAAGCTATCGAAAGTATACTTGAAAAAGCCAAAGTAGAAATCGTCTCAATAAAAAAATGGGACGAACGAAAACTGGCTTACAAAGTCAAAGGCGCAGCAAGAGGAACATACATACTCGTATATTTCAAAGCTGACGGCAGTACTATAGCGCAGATAGAAAGAGATGTTCAACTTTCAGAAAATATTCTGCGAGTGCTGATTCTTACAGCTGAACATATGACGCAGGAAAATGTGGAAAAGGAAACGCCGATTGCAGCAGTTGAAAGACAGCAACAGGCGGCGGCGAAAGCGGCTGAAGAAAAAGCAGCTTTGCGGGCAGAGAAGGCGGCGCAGGCAGAGCAAGCAGCAAAAGAGGCGCAGGAGGCGGCGCAAGAGATAAAGGCAGAGAAGGAAAATAACGAAAACGATGACACCGACAGTAATAAAAAAGAAGAAGCTGAAAGTGATGAGCCAAAAAACAGCGACCAAAAAGATTCAGACGTTGTTGAAGAGCCGCCGGTAGAGGAAGAAAATAAAGAAGAAGAAAAAGAATAAAAGATAAATGGGAATACTTAAGGGAATCGCTCAAAAGCACTTAAATCAGAGCTGCACTTAATATGGCGTTTCCGGTACAGAAACAGAAGCCACGGTTTTGTGGAAAAAATAATAAATAAAGATTGGGAGCTTAAGAATGGCTAATCTTAACAAAGTTATGTTGATGGGTAATCTCACCCGTGACCCGCAGTTGTCGTATCTGCCGAGCCAAACGGCGGTGGTCGAATTCGGGCTGGCGATGAACCGTAAATGGAAAGGCCAGGATGGACAAATGAAAGAGGAAACCTGCTTTGTCGATTGCAGGGCGTTCGGAAAACTGGCAGAAAATATAAATAAATATCTGAGTAAGGGGCGGCCGCTGTTTGTGGAAGGACGGCTTACTTTTGATAGTTGGACTGCGCAGGACGGCTCAAAGCGGAGCAAGCACAGAGTTACTGTAGAAAGTTTCCAGTTTATCGGCTCGGCGCAGACAAATAATCCTAACAAAACAGAGTCAAGCGGATATGGCCAGGCCAGCAATGCACCGCAAGCCGACTCTGACGATATACCATTCTAACTAAAGCTGGAATCAAAAAGTAATAAATGAAAATAAAAACAAAGCGATAATTGAAAAAAGAATTTAATAAAAAAGGGCATTAACAAGGACAAACAATGAGAACAACACAAAAAAGTAGTGGCGGCAGGGACAATAAAAAACGAAGCAGTTTTTCAGGTACGCGAGAACAAACGCAATGCCGTTTTTGCAGAAGCAAAGAAAAATATGTTGATTACAAGGATATTGATACCCTGCAACGGCTTTTGACGCATCGTGGTAAAATATATTCGCGAAAGAGAAGCGGAAATTGTGCGAGCTGTCAGAGAAAAGTGCAAAAGGCAATCAAGCGTGCCAGATATATGTCTCTGCTTGTATATACTGTCTAAAAAACAAAATATAAAAATTTCGCCGGAGTTGACTGCAAACAAAAAGGCGTTTTCGGCAAGATGCAAACAAAGCCAAAAACAGGAAGGAAAATATAAAGATGTCCAAGGAAATAAAAGTTTTACTTTGCCAGGATGTAAAAACACTCGGCTGGCTGGGAGATATTATTACTGTTAAAGAAGGTTATGCGAGAAACTATCTTCTGCCGCAGAGATTGGCACTTGTGCCAACCGAGGGAAATCTTAAATCTCTCGCCAAAGAAAAACAAAAACGAGCTGAGCAGAGAATACAGGAAAAATCACGGCTTGAAAAAGCAGCGACAGCTGTCGAAGGAGCCGAAGCAGTAATTGCTGCAAAAGCAAACGAAACAGGCGTTCTATTTGGTTCGGTTACTGCTGAACAAGTAGCAGCAAATCTCAGGGAGCAGGGCTTTGAGGTCGCAGACGAAGTTGTACGTCTCGGCGAACATATTAAAGAGCTCGGCAAATCAGAAGTTACACTTAAATTTGCTGATGGCTTGACAGCTACTGTTAGTGTAGTTGTTGTGGCTCAACAGGAAGATTCAAATGAATCAGCCGACTAAAAAAAACGGCGAAAAATTTGTACGCTCTGCAAAAAAAGCTGTAGTTGCTGGAACTGAGGTGCTGGCTGGTAAAATGATGCCGCAATCTGTTGCAGCTGAAGCGGCGGTGCTCGGCTCAATGATAATCGACCCGGAATGTATAGGTCAGGTTGTCGAAGGGCTTGGCAATAATGCAGAAGTGTTCTACAGGCACGAAAACCAGTTAATTTTCGATGCCTTAATATCACTCTACGAAAAAAATAAGGCAAAAGGTCTTGATGGCGTTCTGCTGCGAGACGAACTGGAAAAACGCAGTCGGCTTGAGGAAATTGGCGGGGTTAAATATCTGGCAAAAATCGTAGAGTCGGTGCCTTCATCAGCTAATGTGATGTATTACGCAAATATCATTAAAGATAAAATGTTGATGAGGGAAATTATTCAGGCCACTACCGATATTTTAAATGATGCCTATGATGAAGCCGGTGAACCAAGCGCAAAACTTGATGCTGCTGAACAAAAGATTTTTGCCGTTACGAATAAAAAAGTCAGCTCAGCGGCGGGCAGCTTAAAAGACCTCGTTAGAATTGCATTTGAAAGAATAGAAAAAAGGGATGGCAAAGATGTAACTGGTTTGCCAACCGGCTATCATGAGCTTGATGCTATGACCTGCGGATTGCAAAACGGGGAAATGATAATTATCGCAGGCAGGCCGAGTATGGGAAAAACGGCTCTTGCATTGAATATCGCTGATTACATAGGCGTTGTGGAAAAAATCCCAGTAGCTATCTTTTCTCTTGAAATGAGCAGCCATCAACTCGCTGAAAGAATACTTTGTAGCAACAGTGAAATAGAATCACAGCTTGTAAGAAAAGGCATGCTAAATACTGAGCATTACGAAAAACTGATAGCGACTTGCTCGCAGCTTTCACAGGCACCGATTTATGTGGATGATACGGCGGGACTTACTCCGCTGGAATTAAGGGCAAAGGCAAGGCGACTGGTTAGTAGGTACGGCATAAAATGTATTATGGTGGACTACCTGCAACTGATGGGACTTGGGACTGGAAGAAGTGAATCCAGGCAGCAGGAGATAACCACAATTTCAAGATACTTAAAAGGGCTTGCAAAAGAATTAGACCTTCCCGTTGTAGTACTTAGCCAGTTGAATCGTGCGTCGGAGGGAAGAGAAGGACATCGGCCAAGAATGAGCGACCTTAGAGAAAGCGGAAGTATCGAGCAGGATGCCGATGTGGTGATGCTGCTGCACCGCGAAGATTATTATCATAAAAATGAAGAAGATTATGAAGAAACCAATACGGCTGAATTGATAATAGCTAAGCAGCGAAACGGGCCAACTGGAAGCGTGAAGATGGTGTTTAGAGAAAAATTTACGCGGTTCGAAAATGCATCTTATGCGGATACGCCGTTCTAAATATAGTACTTACAATTAAGTTTTTCCGTTTATTCGCGGGTAAATAATTTTAGAACGATAGGTTGTAACTTTATTCGCGGAAATTTATTACCCTGAAGGGTATAATTATTGGTTTGCAGTATGCTTTTAAATAGTTTGCACAAAATAGAGCAGGAGAAACAAGGATGAGAAAAAATACTTTTGCTGTTTTAATGTTAATTGTTTTTTCGTTGTGTCTTGTGCAAAATGCATATAGTCAAGTCAGTGGCGAAATAGCAATTATTAAAACCGCTGGCAATCGTGGTATCAGCACAGCGGAAATACTATCAAAAGTCCAAAGCAGAACAGGTGAAATGTTCGATTCCCAAGCAGTAAACGAAGATACAAAGCGAATAGCCCAATTAGACGGAGTTGAGTACAGCTATTATAATACTGAAATCATAGACAATAAAGTTCATCTGACATTTGTTGTTGTTGAGAAAAATGTTATCAGAAAAATTGTTTTTATTGGCAATAGCAACGTAAAAACAAAAACACTTCGAAAGAAACTTGGGCTAACAATCGGAAAATTTCTTGATGTTGCCCAAATAAATACAGGAGCTGAAACTCTTGAAGATTTTTACCACAAAAAGGGTTATGCGTTTGCAACGGTTGCTGCGGATAAAGAAAATTTATCGCTCGGTAAAGTCGTTTACAGAATAGATGAAGGAAAAAGAGTTAGAATAACATCGATAAAATTCAGCGGCAATAAGGCCTATTCAGCTGGAAAACTAAGCAAAGTTGTAAAAACAAAGAAAAACAAATGGCTAATTGCCAAGGCATATTACAATGAGCAGAAAGTTAATAACGACCAGCAGAAAATTAAATCTGTTTACTACGAACGCGGATTTCTAAATGTCGAAGTTGCGGCAAAGCTGAAGTTTAATTCAGACAAAAGCAAGGTCGTTGTTATTTTTGTAATTGATGAGGGAAATGCCTACGGTGTTGAAAGTATAGCAATTATAGGAAATCAGCAGCTCGAAAAATCACAGCTTCTATCAGAAATAAAATTGCAGCAGGGAAAAGTTTATAATGAAAAAACGGCAGTAGCAGATATATGGCGGCTTGCAAAACTCTATCACGAAAATGGTTTCATAGATGTCAGAGTAGAGAAAAATGTAAAATTCATTTCCAGCAATAAAGTTGTAGTTGATTTTATAGTAACAGAAGGCCAGCGATTTAGAATTGGCAGAGTAGATATAACCGGAAATGAGCAGACGCAGGATAAGGTTATTAGAAGAATACTCGACGAATATGATTTTCAGCCGGGCAAATGGTATAATGCTGATATTGCCCGTGGAAACGGAAGCGGCTCGCTCGAGAAAAAAATCAAAACAATGGCTATGACTGATGCGGCGACTATTACGCCTGCAGGCCAAACGCCGGGACAAAGAGATGCACAGGTTAGTGTGGTCGAAGGCCAAACTGGAATGGTGATGCTCGGAGCAGGAGTGGCAAGCGACAGCGGTGTTATGGGACAGGTTATTTTTGAACAGAGAAATTTTGACATTAAAGACTGGCCGGAAAGTTTTGGTGAATTTATTACGGGCAAAGCTTTCAAAGGTGCCGGTCAAAATTTCAGAATATCACTGCAGCCGGGAACAGAAGTCAGTCAATATTCAATCGATTTTACTGAGCCGTATTTTAAGGATAAGCCGATAGCGATGAATGTAAGCGCTTTAAGTCGTCAGTGGGAAAGAGAATGCTACGACGAAAAAAGAACAAGAGGATATATCGGTTTTGAAAAGAGATACAAAAATAACTGGCGAAGAAGCATTGGCTTTAGAGCCGAAAACGTTGATGTTGACAGCGTTGAATCAAATGCGCCAACGGAAATCAAAGATGTAAAAGGAAGCAACGCATTTGCAGCAGTTAAACTTGGCGTTGCAAGGGATATGACCGATAGCCGGCTTAATCCGAGCAAAGGTTATGGTTTTGAATTGAGCTATGAGCAAGCTGGCGGCGACCATACATTTGGGGTACTCAGTGGAACATATAGAAAATATAAAACGCTCTACGAAGACCTGGCTGAGAGAAAAACCATTCTTGCTGCGAAAATTCACGCCGCAACGACAGTTGGAGATGCTCCGCCATTCGAGAAATTTTACGCCGGCGGCTCACGAAGCATAAGGGGTTTTGAATACAGGGGAGTTAGTACAAGAGGCAGAAACACATCGACAAATAAACTCGATGACCCGATAGGAAGTGATTGGTTATTGCTCGCAAGTGCAGAAGTTACTGTGCCGCTGATTAGTGATAATTTTGCAGCACTATTCTTCGTTGATACGGGAGCAATCGATTCGGGAAATTGTCGAGCATCAGTAGGTACCGGAATACAAATAATGATTCCACAATGGTTTGGGCCAGTACCGATGAGATTTGAGATAGCTGCTCCGATTATGAAAGACAACGAAGATGAAACTCAGACATTCAGTTTCTCAGTTGGAAGACTGTTCTAATTTATTGAAAAAGAAAAATTGCAACAAAATTAGAGAGGATAATCTATGAAAATTAAAATTACCATTATTAGTTGTTTGATAGCTGCGGCTGTTTTGGTTATGGGAGCTAAAGAAGAAAAGACAGAATCACAATCAGCTCAAATAGCTGTTATGAAAATCGGAGTTGTAAATGTAAGAGAGATTTTTCAAAATTGTAAAAGAAACGAGAGTTACAGGCAGCAGGCAACCGCTGAGCAGGATAAAATAATTGCGGAACTCGAAAAACTTGCTAAGGAAATCGAAGCGGAAAAGGCAGGACTAAAAACATTGAAGGTCGGCAGCAGCGATTATATGGAGCTTATGAAGGAATTGATGTCAAAGCAGGCGAATCTGCAAGCGCAGCAGGAATTTTATAAACAGCAGATAGAATTGAAAGACCAGCAGTGGACAGAGAAGCTCTATGAAGACATTTTAAGGCAGACAGCAATTGTCGCAGAGCAAAACCGGTTGGCTGTGGTATTTGAAAAAGATGAAATTGACCTCCCTGCTGCAAATGCGAATGACCTTATGCTGACCATTAGAACGCATAAGATTTTATACAGCGGCGGAGCCGAAGATATTACCGCAGAAGTTATGGAAAAACTCAACGTAATGGAAAGCGAAAAACCAAACCAAAAATAACTTGCTATGAAATTATACCCTTGAAGGGTAGTAAATGTGCGCGAGTAAAGCCGTAACTAATTATTTTCAAGTTACTTACCCACGGACAAACGGGAAAATTTAATCGTGAATAGTATGATAGTTAAACAATTAGCAGAAAAAATCGAAGCAGAATTAATCGGTGCCGGTTCGGCTACGATAGATACTGTCGGAACGATTGAAGCCGGCCAGGTTAGCTGTGTTACGTTTGTTACAGATAAGAATCGTATAGCAAAACTTGGCGAATCAAAAGCGGCAGCTGTTATTTGTGCGGAAAAAATAGATGGCTTGGAAAAACCGCAATTAATAGTGAAAGATGTGAACGCAGCATTGTTGAAAACGCTGAAAATTTTTGCACCAAAACTAAAGCCGGCAAAATCAGGAATCGATTCGACAGCGAAAATTGGTGAAAATGTAGAAATCGCAGAAGGTGCATCTATAGGGGCATTTGTGGTAATTGATGACCAAGCCCAAATAGGTGCAAATAGTATAATCGAAAGCGGATGCAGGATAGGTGAGAATACAAAAATAGGAGAAAATTGCCGATTCGACAGCAATGTGGTTATCTATCACAACTGCAAAATCGGAAACAATGTAATTATTCAGGCAAACAGCGTTATTGGTTCGACCGGCTTTGGATATGTATTTACAAATGGAAGACATCAGCTTATGCCGCATAACGGAGGGGTGGTAATCGAAGATTTTGTCGAGATAGGAGCCAATAGCTGTGTGGATAGGGCTAAGTTTGGAAATACTATAATAGGAGCCGGAACGAAAATAGATAACATTGTTCAAATCGCTCATAATGTGGTAATCGGAAAGTGCTGCTTGATAGTGGCTTTGGTTGGCATTGCCGGCAGTAGCAAACTCGGCGATGGCGTGGTTATGGCTGGCCAGTCGGGAGTAGCAGATAATTTGGAAGTGGGTGATGGTGTAGTGGCTGGCGCTCAATCTGCCATTACACACAATATACCGGCTGGAAAAAAACTGTTTGGTTCACCGGCATTTGACAGTGTGGAAGCGTTCAAAGTGATTGGACTAACAAAACGTTTGCCGAAATTATTTAAACAAGTAAAACAGCTTGAAAAGCAAATGGAAAAACTTAAAGAACAATAACACAAAAGAAAAAAACGCATACGCTGATTATGAAGCTGCAAAAGACAATAAAAACTGAATGCAAAATTGCCGGCAAGGGATTGTTTGGAGGCGAGGATGCGAAGGTTGTTTTTCGGCCTGGCGCAGTAAATTCCGGAATAGTTTTTGTGCGGACAGATGTGCCGCAGCCGGTACGCATTGCCGCTATAGCTGCTAATATCATTGCGAGAAGCAGAAGAACAACTTTAACAAAAGATGATGTAAGCATCGAAACAGTTGAACATTGCCTCGCGGCTGTTAGTGCGGCTCAAATTGATAATATAATTATCGAAATAGAAGGCCCGGAATTACCGGCTGCCGATTGCAGCAGCGCAGAATATTTTAAAATTCTAAAGCGAGCCGGAATTGTCGAGCAGCAGGAAAAACGAAAAGAATTTGTCATTACAGAACCGATCAGTATTACCTCTGGAGATTCCTGCATTTATGCACTGCCATACGATGATGATGCACTGAATATCACCTATGATTTGGATTATGCCTGGTCGCCGGCGATTGGAAGGCAAATTCTCAGCTGTAAAATAACGCCGGAAAACTTTGAGAAAAATCTGGCACCAGCGAGAACTTTTTTGATGGAAGCTGAGGCAAAACAATTCCAGGCACGTGGGATGGGAACGCATCTTGGGCCTCGTGATATATTAGTGATTAGTTCGGATGGCCCGATTAAAAACAGTTTTAGATTTCCAAATGAATGCGTAAGGC
>JAGLSG010000034.1 GCA_023135865.1 Planctomycetota bacterium
GTTTTTTCCTGTATAAACGTTTCTGTTATGCCGATTGTTGGAATAGCAGCGGCTCTTACGGCGGCTGTGGGAAAGGCCATAGGAGAAGGGAAAAAGCACGTGGCAATAAAACAAACGAGCGTCTGCCTGAAAGTCGGGCTGGTTTATATGGGATTGATAGGGATTTGTTTTTTCGTTTTCAGAAATTCGCTGATGGCGTTTTGGTCGAGCGATGATAAAGTGATTGCAGCCGGCGTAAATATTTTGATTTGTGCAGCTATTTTTCAGGTTTTTGATGCGGCAACTATTATTTATAATGGCGCATTACGTGGAGCCGGTGATACGGTTTGGCTGATGTTCTGTCCGACAGTTGGCGGAGTGGTAATACTTGGAATTGGCGGATTTTTAACGGCGAGATTTTTTCCGCAGCTTGGTTCGCTTGGCCCGTGGATGGCTGCTACGGCGAGCATTATAGCAATCGGCTCGGCAAACAGATGGCGGTTTAAGAGCAATAAGTGGAAGAAAATAGATTTGTTTAAGTGTCAGCCGCTCGCTGTGCCCGTTGAAATCGATGCGGTAGTTGAATAAAGGATACCTCTAAAAATGTCATTGCGAGGAGTGAAACGACAAAGCAATCTCTGTTATTGCTTCAAAAGCGAGATTGCTTCGCTTTGCTCGCAATGACAGAATGTATTTTTAGAGTTGGTTGATTTTTAATCCTTCGACTTTGCTCAGGACAGGTTTTTGATTTTGAATTATGAAAAAGATTTTCTTTTTGACAATTTGTTTTGCGGCCTTTGCAGTGCAAATTTGCTTTGGCAAAAATGAGCCGCTGGCCAATCAGGATAAAAGCGGCCTGTACGCCAGGTCAATCGAAAAAGTCCTGCGGTTACAGCCGGATGAAGTTGATTTGGCTACAGCGGTATTGATTGTTTCCGAGCAGTGGAATGATAATGTTTATGGCAGAAGATATTTATCGAAACTGGATAATATGGCTCTTGAAATCCGCAGCCGGCTCGAAGATAAAGGGCTGAAAGCAAACTACAAAGCAATCGCTGTAATAAATGAATATCTTTTTGAAGATGAGGGTTTTAATTCGGTTGCGGAAGCGAATAATCCGGATGATTTATTTTTGCATTCTGTGCTTGATACAAAACGCGGCTATTGTTTGAGTTTGTCAGTTCTTTATCTTGCACTTGGCGAACGGCTTGGCCTGCCGCTCTATGGTGTGGTGGTTCCTGGACATTTTTTTGTGCGATACGATGACGGAAAAGTGCGGTTTAATATCGAAACAACAGGTAAGGGCGGCTACGCTGACGATGAGCACTACATAGAAAAATTCAATGTTCCCATCGAAGACCGCGGAACGCTTTATATGAAGAGCTTAGATAAAATTCAGACGCTTGGCTGTTTTTTTAATAATCTCGGAAACAGCTATAGCGATATTGGAAATCCAGAGCAGGCACAAATCGCACTTGAGAGGGCAGTCGAAATAAATCCGTCATTGGCTGAAGCCCGTACAAATCTTGGCAATATCTATTTGCAGAAAGATAGAGTTAGAGATGCTATTCGCCAGTACGAAATTGCGCTGAAAATAAATTCAAATGACGCTAAGACAAATAATAATCTTGGCAACGCCTACAATCAGCAGGGAAAATTGAATAAAGCGATTTTGCAGTACAAACAATCGATTGCTCTTGACCCTGATTTTGCGGATGCCTATAAAAATCTCGCTACGGCTTACTGCAGGAAAAATTTATTTAAGTTAGCTGTTACAGCTATGAATGATGCTCTTGCCATATCGCCGCGAGATGCGACTTTATATAATCAGCTTGGCGATATTTACTGCGAGAGCGAAAATTACAAGCTGGCAATATCCAAATATAAAAAGGCACTTAAGATTAAAACCGATTCGTCTGATGCGTATTATGGCCTCGCTGTTTGCTATAATAAGCAGGAGTTGGTTGAGCAAGAAATTGCGGCCTATAAAAAGGCATTGGAAATTTCGCCGGATATGTTCGCTGCGATTGCGAATCTTGGAAGTGCTTATTTCGGAAAAAAAGATTATGATTCAGCTATAGAGCAGTACAAAAAAGCTATTCTGCTCCGGCCAGATGAGGGAACGATTCATTATAATCTCGCTGCGGCTTATTACAATTTGAAAAATTATCAGCCGGCCTCCGAGCACATCGAAATCGCTCAGCAGTTGGGCATCAAAATCGATTCCGAATTGCTCGCTGATATTGAAAATAAATTGTAGCAAAATAAGCCGATTGAAAAAGCCCGCCAAATGTGGTAAAAAACAGCAGAAGTTTTCTCAAAAACTGCTTTGATGGCAAAAGAGCTAATCGCAGGCCAAATGAATTTTTGGGATGGCTTCTATTATTAAAATCTCAACTCAGGGACGATTCCTATGGCGGTTCAATTTATTCTCGGCAGAAGCGGAACTGGCAAAACAAGCTGTTGCGTAAGCCAAATAGTCGATTGCCTCCTGCAACAATCGCCCCAGCCGCTGCTCCTGCTCGTTCCCGAACAAGCCACCTATCAAGCTGAACGTGCAATTCTAAACGGTAAAAAAATAGCCGGCTATAATGGATTGAGGGTTTTGTCTTTTGAACGGCTGGGATTTTTACTTTCCGGCAGATATTCAGCTGGCATCGCTCTTTCAACCACTGCGAGGCAAATGATAATTCAGCGGATTTTACAGGAGCACAAAGATGAATTGAAGATTTTCGCTTCAGCGGCTCGACAAGGCGGCTTTGCAAAAAAAATAGCAGAAATCATAGCCGAACTTTATCAGTATTCAAAAACAACAGATGATATCGATGCTCTGCTCGGCGAACTCAAAAAGGAAAATCAAAATAGTATAACATCCTTGAAGTTTGAAGATATTGGTTTGATTTTCAGGGAATATCTTAACTTTATTGAAGGCCGATTCATTGAGCCGCAAGCCGAATTGAATAATGTTCGTTCGGCAATTGCCGAAGCTGATTTTATAAAAGGAGCTAAGTTGTGGGTTGATGGTTTTTCCGGCTTTACAGGGGTTGAGTTGGCTGTTTTGGCTGAATTGATGAAGGCAGCTGCGGAGACGAAAATTGCACTTTGCCTTGATGCTGCGAGTTTCGATTTGAAAAAACCGGACACTGGAAAAATTGACCCGACAGATTTATTTGGCTCGACGCAGCGAACTTATAGCGAACTTTTTGAAATGGTAAAGAGCTGCCAGCTTCGATTGGCCGAGCCGGAGATTTTGGAAAAAGCAGTCAGATTTTCTGGTAATCGGCAGCTGGCACATATTGAGCGAAATATATTTACAGCCAAAGCTGAAAAAATGGCTGCGTCGGAAAATGTGCAAATTATTTCTGCACCAAATGTCCGCTCGGAAGTTGAATTTGTTGCCTGCGAAATTTTGAAACTCGTTAAGGAAAAAAAATATCGCTATCGTGATATTGCGGTTATAGCTGCTGACATTGACAATTATCAGCATTACATAAAGGCGTATTTTGACGATTACGAGCTGCCGTTTTTTATTGACCAGCGAAAACCGCTGAATCACCATCCGGTTATCCAGTTTATATGTTCTGCTTTGCAGATAATTACCAGCGGCTTTTCGCATAGCGATATATTTTCTTATTTGAAAACCGATATTGTTTCAGTCCAGCGCGGCGATGTTGATTTACTGGAAAATTATTGTATTGCTTTTGGCACAAGTTCTGCTGATTGGTCAAGCGAGAAAAAATGGCTGTTTGCCGCAAAGCAGGATACAGAATTTGCTCAGCAGAAAATCAATGAGATTCGTTTCAAGGTCAGCCGGCCGCTGCTGAAACTGAAAGAAAAACTTTGTCCAAAAAAAGAGCCGCAAAAAGAAATAGCCGCCGAAGAATTTGTGCGGATTATTTTGGATTTTCTCGCCGAATTTGGCATTTCGGAAAAAATCAGCGATTGGATTGAGCAAGCCGAAAAAACAGCTGACAAATCGACAGCTGATGAGCATCGTCAATTTTACGAAAAGCTGCTCGGCGTATTTGATGAGTTTGCTGAAATTTTTAGCGGCAGCAAAAACAGCTGCGAAAATTATTTTGCAATTATAAATTCTGTTTTTTCGCAATTGACACTTGGCTTTATTCCGCAGGCGTTGGATGAGGTTCTAATTGGCTCAATCGAGCGAAGCAGGCATCCTGATTTGAAAGCGGTTTTTTTAATTGGAGCTACGCAAAAACAATTTCCGGTTGCTCTCGGTTCCAATAGTATATTGACCGATTATGATAGAGCCGCTGCCGATGAGATGGACTTTTCGCTGGCTGAGGGTGCAACTCAGCAAATAACTTTGCGGCAATATCTAACTTATATTGCCTTTACTCGCCCGTCGGAGATGCTTTATGTTACGTATCCGGCTGCTGACGAAAATGGCTCAGCAATAGTTCGCTCTGGATTTATAAATAATCTTGAATCGCTGTTTGAAAATCTGAAAGAAAAATCTGTTAGTGAGCGGCAAACAAAAATAGAAAAAATTCATAGCCGCAGCGAACTTGCCGAATTGTTGTGCAGTCGGCTGGGCAAAGATGTTTCCGGCTTGGAAAACGATGACAGCGGAAAATTAAACGAATTATTAGATGATGTTTGCAGAGATGAACAATTTTCCGCAATTGGTGAAACGGTTAAATCAGCGATAAATTATGATAATTCTGCAAAACTGGCTCAAAAAGTTGCGGATGAATTTTTCGCAGAGCAAATAAAAATTTCAGCTACGAAGTTGAGTACTTTTGCAGCTTGCCCATACAAATATTTCGCAAGATATATTTTGAAAATCCGCAAACGAAAACAGGCAAAGCTCGAACCGCTCGACATTGGCAAATTTGAACATGCAGTTTTGGATTCACTTTTGAAACGATTGAATTCTGAGAAAAAAGATTTCGCTGAAATCGATAACGAAAAATTGCTGAAAATTTTGAACGAGCAAATATCGAAAATTATTCAGAGCGATTCGTTTGTTTCAAATTTCATTCGCCGCAGCAGCCACAATAATTTTATTATAAATTCGGCTGGCAGGATTCTCGAAGATTGTACTTTGGCTATGGCTGAAATGATTCGAGCCGGCGATTTCAGGCCGCTTCTTTCAGAAGTTTCGTTTGGCGAAAAGGGCAAATGGCTTGGCGAATATGAAATTCCTGTTTCAAAAGACAGAAAAATTTTCCTGACCGGCAAAATCGACCGAATTGATGTTGCCGAAATGGATGGTAAAAAAGCTGTGATAATTTTCGATTACAAACGCAAAGAAAAGTCGTTCGGCTGGTCGCAGCTTTATTACGGCTTGGATATGCAGCTGGCGATTTACATATTGGCTGTTCGCAGTGCCGCCGATGCGGAAATGAAAAACGCCATAGGAGCTTTTTATCTGCCAATTGAAATCAGTCCCCAAAAAGCTGCGTTGGATGAGTTGCAGAAAAAGAAGCAGGATTTTAATTACAAGGCAAAAGGGATATTTAATGGCGAATTTTTCCGCCAACTCGACAATAGCGAAAAGGCCGGCTGGAATAAATTTTATAATTTCCAAATCAGCAGCAAAGGCGACCAATACAGTAATTACGTTAGAAGCGGAGCACTGAAACCGGACGACTTTGAAAATGTTTTGAGATTTACTGAAAAGAAAATAGTCGAATTAACGCAGCAAATGTTCAAAGGAAAAATTGATATTAAGCCGTATCGCCTGGGCGGACAATCGCCGTGCAGCTATTGCGAATACAAGCCGCTGTGCAGGTTCGATTGGCAGCTCAATGATTACAATTATTTAATACCGGTTAATGGCAAAAATGAAGTTGTAAAGAAAACAAATGTCTGAGAAAAAAATAAACTTTACAAAGCAGCAATTGCTTGCGGTTAGTCATCGCAATAGCGACATTATGGTAACCGCTTCGGCAGGCACGGGTAAAACAGCCGTACTGTCCGGCAGATGCGTTGATATAGTTTCGGATAAATCGACAGGTGTTAATTTATCGGATATGCTTGTATTGACTTTTACCGATATGGCAGCTGAACAAATGCGAGCAAAAATCGCCGAGCGATTAAGAGCTGCATTTGCTAAAACCGCAGGCAGCCACATTCGCTATCAACTTATGCTGCTCGATGCGGCGCAAATTGGAACTATTCACTCGTTTTGCAAACGGCTGATTACGGAATATTTTTACGAGCTTAAGCTCGACCCCACTTTTGGAATAATCGATTCCGATGAGCAGAAATTAATAAAGGCCGATGCACTCGAAAAAACCATCGAATGGGCGTGGCAGCAGAATAATTTGGCAAACGGCCTTAAGCAGCTTTTTGATGGCCGGGATTTGAGAATAAATGATGGCTTTATTACAAAAATAATATCGCTTAGCGATTTTCTCGATGGTGCTCTT
Source organism: Planctomycetota bacterium (assembly GCA_023135865.1). Lineage (GTDB taxonomy): Bacteria > Planctomycetota > Phycisphaerae > Sedimentisphaerales > Anaerobacaceae > JAGLSG01. The sequence goes on from JAGLSG010000034.1 coordinate 6,378, forward strand.
TCACGGGAAAACTGGTATCAGCGAGCCATTACGCTAACCGATGCAATTGACCCGTTCAGTGATGATTTGGGGCAAAAGCAAAAGAAAATTGTGGATGAAAAACTTAAGCATATTTTGAGTAAATTAGAACACGCCAAAAAAATCTGCAGCGACTGCAGCGAAGATGGAAATAACGATTGGCCGCAAAAGTTGCAGCAAAGCCATATCAAGCCCGTTGAAGAATGTATCGAATTTTCAAAATCGGGCGATTGGAACAAGCTGGCTGAAATGCTCAGAAATTTCGATAAGCCAATAACGAGGACACCAAAAAATATTGACGAAGATACAGCGGCATTTATTAAAGTAATGGCAAAGGAGGCAATCGATGATTTCAAATTACTCTCTGCATTGGCAGTTATAAATCCTGATTACCTCGACCAGATTAGCGGTTCAGCAAAAATGCAGACAAAAATATTGGTTGAGCTTGTCAAGAAATTCGACCAGTTTTATAAGCAGGCAAAGCGAGCTATTAACCGCCTTGATTTTGCCGACCTTGAACACTACGCATTAAAACTTCTAACTGATAAAAATGATTCGCAGGAAAATCAGCAGCCGTCGCAGCTCGCTTTGCAGCTGCGAGCAAGATACAAACATATATTTGTCGATGAGTATCAGGATATTAATGCGGTTCAAAAGGCAATACTGAAATTGTTGAGCAGCGGTGATAATCTGTTTGTTGTTGGCGATGTTAAGCAGAGCATTTATGCGTTTCGCGGAGCTGAGCCGAAAATTTTTATCAAAGATTTGGAATCCGCAAATCCTCAGCCGACAAATAAGCTAAGCCCGCTCAGAGTTGACTTGAATGCGAACTGGCGCTGCGAAAAAGAAATCATAGATTTCGTTAACGAAATTTTCAGTCGGGTAATGACAGCTTCATTTTCTGGAATCGATTACGCCAAAACCGCTCAATTGGAGCCGGCAAAAACCGTTACCCGTTCCCCGTGTCCCGTGTCCCGCAGTCCTGTTGTGGAGTTTCATGTACTTGATGAGCGAAAATCAAAATTTGAATCGAGTGACGGGCAACGGGCAACAAGCGACGAATTTAATTCCCGACAGCGGCAAGCGATGATGCTCGCACAGCGAATCAAAAAAATGGTGCCGGGCGAAAATAAAAAATCGCAATTCCAGATTTACGATAAACAGCAGAACAAAATAAGAGATGTGCAATATAGAGATATTGTGATTTTGATGCGTTCGCCAAGAAGCAAGGCCGATGATTATGTTCAGATGCTGCGATTGGCATCGATTCCGGTCAGTTGCCAGCAAACGAGCGGCTATTTCGAGACCACAGAAATCAGCGATATATTGTGCCTTCTCAAAGTTATAGATAATCCGCAAAGAGATATAGAACTTGCAGCTGTTTTGCGAAGTCCGCTTTTTGAAATAAGCGACAGCGAGCTTGCAAAAATAAAAATGAACGATAGAAAACGAGCGGAATGTGCTGCAAAAAGTTTTTACGCTCGTATGCTGGAATTTTTGCAATCAGGGGCAGATAAAAAACTAACTGAAAAAATCGAAGCGATACTTTCTCGAATCCAGAATTGGCGAACGCTTGCGAGGCGAGCGAGTTTGGCTGATTTGCTCTGGCGAATTTACAGAGAAACAGATTTTATGGCTTTTGTTCTCGCAATGCCGAATGGCGAGATGCGAAAAGCCAATCTCTTGAAGCTGCACGAAAGGGCGATTCAGTTTGAAGGTTTTGCAACAATTTCCGCAGCGCCTTCGCTCGGCAGATTTGTTGAGTTTATTGAAAAATTGCAGGAAACCAAGCAGGACTGGACTCCGGCTCAATCCGACAGTGCAGCGGAAAATGCTGTTCGGATTATCAGCGTTCATAAAAGTAAAGGGCTTGAATTTCCGGTTGTTTTCCTTGCGGAACTTCAAACCGATTTTAATACGAAAGATGTTGACGGCGATTGTCTCGCTGATTTTGATGATGCCATTGGTTTGCAGATTGTTGACAGGAAATCCAATAGTAAACTGAATTCGCTTGCCTATCAGGTTATAGCTGAGCAGAAAAAGGCGGTTACTCTCGCTGAAGAAATGCGGATTCTTTATGTGGCAATGACCCGAGCCAGAGAGCGGCTGATTTTGACCGCTTCGCAGAGCAGGAAAAAATGCCGAGATATTATTCGCAGCGGTTTTTATTGCAGTGAAAAAGCCCTTGCTGACTGGCAGCTCAAAAAATCCAGGAATCATCTCGAATGGATTTTGTATGGGCTTTCAAAAAAAGCCAATATGCAAAAAGCGTTTGAAATTTCGCTTGATGAAAAAACGGCAGACGAAAACCTGTGCAGTATAAAAATTTATGCTCAGCAGGAATTGGAAAAAATTAATGATTGTATTTCCAAATTGAAAAGCAGTGAATCCGTTTTGCCAGGGAGTGGCCAAAATAAATCGCAGCAAAAACAAACTCGAACTGAAATTTTCGGCAAGCTCAAAAAGGCACTGAACTGGCGATATGAATTTGATGATATTTCGCAAAAGCCGGCAAAGCTGACAGTGACGCAATTAACGTATCAGGAAAATCAATATGGCGATTCGTCGCCAGTAGCTCGCCTGCCCGGCGTAGCTTCAGCGAAGACGGGTCGGCCGTTACTTGATTTGCCTGCTACGAGTTACGGGGCACGGGTTACGAGAGGCGTTCTTGGCTCGGCTACGCATCTTTTAATTGCTACGCTTGATTTGGCCGGCGAGGTAAACGAAAAAACAATTCAGCAAACAAAAGAAAAACTTTTGGCTAATGGTGCAATAGCAAAAGATGTTGCCAAACAAATTAACGTTGATTCTATAATTGAATTTTTCAAAAGCGAACTTGGCATGGCGGCTCTTGATAAAAAAAATCAGCTTTGGCGGGAGTGGCCATTTACTTTTACTATCCCAGCTGAGGAATCAAAAAAATCGGGCAACGAGCGACGGGCAACGAGCGACGAAATCATTGTTCAGGGAATAATCGATATGCTGATTAAAACACCGGATGGTTTGGTGGTTGTCGATTTCAAAACTGACAATATAAAAGTTCAGCAAATATCTGAGAGAGCTGAAAATTACCGCAAGCAGCTTGAGCTTTATGCAAAGGCAGCTTCTGCAATTCTAAAATCCGACAAAATCACCAAATGGCTGTATTTCCTCACTCCAGCCGATTCAATTGAAGTAGAATAACTTTATTCTTGTTTGTTAATATCGCATTTGTATAATGGCTTGTTTGTAGATGAAACAGCAACTCAATTTTTATGGAGAAGTGGTAAAAATGGCAAAAGCAAATGCAGTAGTAGGACAATCCGGCGGGCCAACGGGCGTTATAAACGCATCTCTCGTGGGCGTTATCGAAGAAGCAAAAAAACATCCGGAAATTGAAAAATTATACGGCGCTGTGCACGCAGTAGCTGGAATGGTCAAAAATGAATTCATCGACCTTAAAGAAATATCAGCAGACGACCTGGATATAGTGGACGCTTCGCCGTCATCGGCGCTTGGCTCAAGCAGAGATAAGCCGGATGAGGCGTATTGCGAAAAAATTATGGAGGTTTTCAAAAAACGAGACATCAGATATTTTTTCTACATTGGCGGAAACGACTCGGCAAACACGGCTCATATTATTAACAATATGGCTGCTGACAGCGGCTACGAAATGAAGGCGTTCCACATTCCAAAAACAGTGGATAACGATTTGCTGGTTACCGACCATTGTCCCGGATTTGGAACGGCTGCAAAATTTGTGGCTTGTGCGGTGATGGGCGATGACCTCGATAACCGTGCGTTGCCGGGGATAAAAATAGATGTGATTATGGGAAGGCACGCCGGATTTTTGACGGCAGCGGCAGCTCTTGGCAAACAAAACAAAGACGACGGGCCGCATCTTGTTTATGTGCCGGAAAGGCCGGTTGAGATTGATAAATTCCTGAGTGATGTTGACGGCGTTTACAAAAAGCTCGGCAGATGTGTTATTGCGGTCAGTGAAGGAATTTGTGATAGCGATGGTGTTCCGCTGGCAAAGAAAATTGCTCAAAATAGTGAGACGGATGCGCACGGAAATATACAGCTTTCCGGAAGCGGAGCTTTGGCAGATTTCCTCGCCGAACAGGTTAGAGGCAAACTCGGCGTACAGCGAGTTCGGGCAGATACATTCGGCTATCTCCAGAGAAGTTTTGCCGGCTTGCAGTCAGATGTCGATGCAAAAGAAGCAAGACAATGCGGAATACAAGCTGTCAAATTTGCAATGGAAGAAACAAGTGGTTCTGTGGCAATAAAGCGGACGGGTGACGGTGAAAATTATGCCGTTAAACTCTTTAGAACCGAACTTTGCAATGTGGCGGAAAAGACAAAATCTTTCCCAGATGAATTTATCAATGAAGACGGTAACGGAATAACAGCTGCCTTTGTCAAATACGCCTTGCCGCTGACAGGCGGACTGCCGAACGTTGCTTTTCTGCAGAATCGGCCGAAAGTTTAAATAGTAACAATTGTAATTTTGGAGAGTGCGATGCAGCCGGAAAATCTGGATTTTACCGTTTCGGTATTGGGTGAATCGAAAGTTAATTCGCCGCTTTTAATGTCCAAACAGCTCGGCGATTATCTGTCAAACTATGTGCCGGATGATGAATGTATTCTCCACGATATCGATGCCAAAGCTGATACTCAGTCGCAAAGTTTTGATAAAACTAAACTGCTCGAAAAAGCAGGGCCAAGAGAGAAAATATATTTTGAGCCGGAAAAAGTAAAGGCAGCAATAGTAACCTGCGGCGGACTCTGTCCGGGACTAAATAACGTGATACGTGCAATTGTTATGTGCCTGTGGTACAGGTACGGCGTACGGGAAATTTGCGGAATAAGGTTCGGCTATCGTGGATTGATTCCGCAATTTAATCTGCCGGTTATGCCGCTGAAGCCGGAAGACGTCGATTCCATTCATCGCAATGGCGGAACAATACTCGGCTCATCACGCGGCTGGGGCGATAGTGTCGGCGAAATCGTTGATTCGCTTGAGCGGCTTGGAATTAATATGCTCTTTACAATCGGTGGAGACGGTACGCAAAAAGGTGCGTTAAACATTTCAAAAGAGATTAAAAAACGCAATCTCGAAATCGCAATTGTCGGCGTGCCGAAAACAATCGATAACGACCTTAGTTTTGTGCAAAAATCATTTGGCCTGGAGACGGCTGTTTCCAAAGCGGTCGAAGCTGTTGCCGCAGCTCACGTTGAAGCGAGCGATGCGATTAACGGTTTGGGGATTGTTAAAGTGATGGGGCGGCAATCGGGATTTATCGCAGCACAAACGGCTCTTGCCTGTAATGATGTTAATTATGTCCTTGTGCCGGAAGTGCCGTTTGACCTTGATGGCGAAAACGGCTTACTAAAACATCTCGAAAATAGAATTAAGTGTCGTAAACACGCAGTTATTCTAATTGCCGAAGGAGCCGGCCAGCAGCTTCTCGAAGATTCAGGAGTTGTTGACGCATCAGGAAATAAAAAACTCGGTGATATTGGGCTTTTCCTGAAAGAAAAAATCTCTGCATATTTCAGGGAAAAACAGACGGAAATAAATCTTAAATATATTGACCCAAGCTATATCATTCGAAGCGTTCCGGCTAATCCGAGCGATTCTATCTATTGCGTAAAACTTGGTGCAAATGCTGTACATGCGGCGATGGCCGGCAAAACCGAATTACTCGTCGGGCTAATGCACAATTGTCTTGTTCACATTCCAATTGGTATGGCTGTGGCAAGTAAAAATGCCATCAATCCTGACGGTGAACTCTGGCGAAGCGTAGTTGAAGCCACCGGCCAGGCACCACTGATGAAAAATTAAAAGCAATTTTTTATAATTAAAAACACTTCTAATTGAAAAGTGCATCGACAAATGTTTCCGGGTCAAATTCAGCAATATCTTCCGGCTTTTCGCCGAGACCAATAAATTTGACCGGAATGTCAAGCTGGTCCTTGATGGATATTACAATTCCGCCGCGAGCAGTGCCGTCGAGTTTGGCAAGAAATATACCCGTAACATCAATCGCTTCAGTAAACTTTTTGGCCTGAACGATTGCATTTTGGCCGGTAGTGGCATCGATAACTAAAAGCACTTCATTTGGAGCATCAGGGATTTTTCGGGCTACAACATCACGGATTTTTGTCAGTTCCCTCATCAAATCTTTTTGTGTGTGTAATCGGCCGGCTGTATCAAGGATTAAAAAATCGACATTTCTTGAAACAGCTGCCTGACAGGCATCGAAGGCAACGGCAGCTGGGTCTGCGCCGGATTTATGCCGGACGATTTGAACGCCGATTCTTTCAGCCCAGATACTGAGTTGCTCAACAGCAGCAGCGCGAAATGTATCACAGGCAGCAACTATAACTTTTTTATTGTTATGGCTCAATATGTAAGCGAGTTTGGCGATGCTCGTTGTTTTACCTGAACCGTTTACACCGGCTACCAAAATAACGGTGGGCTTGGAAGGGGCGAAATTAAGCTGCCGGTCGCGATGCGGCCAGTAGCTTTTGATATGCTCTTTGAGAAAAGGGATAATGTCATCAGTTGTCGTGATTTGCCCGCTGCGCCACGCCTGGCGAAGCTGAGATATAAGTTTATCTGTAGTTTCTATGCCGATATCATCGCTTATCAGTGTTTCTTCCAGCTTGTCGAGAAGTGATTCGTCGATTTTTCGGCCGAGAGATAATACCGATGAAAGTGAACTTGTGATTTTTTCACGGGTTTTGCCGAGCCGCTCTTTGAAATATTCCGCTGTTTTTGTAAAAATGCCCATTTTGGTTGACTATTTTTCCTTTGTTATTGACTATTTTCATTTTCCGATTATTATGGATTTTATCATAAGAGGAGAAAATCGCAAATCGCAAATTATAAATATCAATATCAATGATAACCCGAGAAGTAGAAAACATTTTTGCCGACATACTTGAGCGAGCCAGTTCGCTTGACCCGGTCAATACTCGTAAATGGTTCGATGAGTTGGTTCTGATGTGTTTTGATGGCGGCCAGCTTGGGATCGGCTGTCCTGACGAAGCAACGGTTCAATTCTTAAATGACAATTGCAGAAATAATTTTACTCGCGCAGCTCAGCAGATAACCGGCCATCTTATTGTGATAGATTTCAATGTTATTGACAGCGAACAAATATCTTGTAATTTGAGGCGGCAGAGCAGCAGTGAAACTTTGCAAAATGCCTCTGCAGCAGCTTTGAAACTTCATCCCGATTATACATTTGATAATTTTGTAGTAGGACCAAGTAATCGTCTTGCTCATGCAAGTTGTGTGGCTGTCAGCCAGTCGCCTGGCAATACTTATAATCCTCTTTTTCTATACGGCAATTCCGGCTTGGGTAAAACTCATCTTCTTCACGCTGTCTGCAGTGAAACAAAACGAGGTTCTCGCAATGCAGTAATTCAATTTTTGAGCTGCGAAGATTTTGTCAACAGATTCATCCGTGCCATTGAGCAGGGAAATCTCGCTGGTTTCCAGAATGAGTTTAGAACAGTTGATACGCTTGTAATCGATGACATCCAGTTTTTGCGGGAGCGTGAACAGAGTCAGGAAGAATTTTTCCATACATTTAACGCTCTCTACAATAACGGCAAACAGATTATTTTAAGCGGCGACAGCCCGCCAACCGAAATACCATCACTTGAAGAGCGGCTAATCAGTAGATTTAACTGGGGCCTGGTTACGAGAATTGACCCGCCAAGTTACGAAACACGAGTTGCAATTGTGCAGAAAAAAGCGCATCTTCGCGGCTTGACCGTTTCCGATGAAATAGCTGAATACATTGCCCAAAAGGTACACGCAAATATCAGGGAGCTGGAAGGGGCGCTTACAACTATTTACGCAATCGCAACCACGACGAAAAGTCCGATTACGCTTGAACTGGCTCAAAAGGCGTTGAAAGGCCAGATTGAAACTATAACAAAGCATATAAGCATTACCGATATTATCGAAGTGGTTACAAAACATTTCGATGTTCGCCTTGCAGATTTGCAGAGCAAAAAACGCAGCCAGAGTATCGCCGAGCCACGCCAGATATGTATGTATATGGCGAGGGATTTAACAAAGCATAGCTTGGAAGAAATTGGCGGCCATCTCGGTGGAAGAGACCACACAACGGTTATGCACGCCTGCAGTAAAATCGGCAATGCGAGAAAAGCTAATCCGAAAATGAAAGTTCTCCTCGCTCAACTGACAAGGCAGGTTACACAAATTCCTCAGTCATAACAATTATAGAAACTACTCTTCGAATATTTCCACCATAAAGAAAGCAGGCAGCCGGAGGGAGTTCTAATTACCTGCCAATGTGAAAGCAATTATAAAAAACTAAAACTAAATTTCAGCTGTTAATTTTTGAAGCGACCTCTAAAAATGTCATTGCGAGGAGTGAAACGACGAAGCAATCCCTGTTATTGTTTCAAAAACGAGATTACTTCGCTTTGCTCGTAATGACAGAACGCATTTTTGGAAATGCCCTTAATTTTAATAGCTCCCAATAACATTTATTTTCTTTTGATTCTCACAAAGCCAATTCCAAGAGTTAATAATAAAATTGTCATCTGTTCAGGAACGCTGGCAAAACCGAATATGTCGTCCGCTTCGGCCAAATAATGTTAATGAAAAGATGGCAAAACGGGCGAAATTTATTGCTGGTGATTAACGGAAGACGACAAAAAGCCGCCTTTTTGATAGTTTGCATAGCTTTTAAATGCTAATTTTTGCTAATCTTTTTCAATAAAGTCAACAGCGAAATCAACTATATCTATGCACTTTTCTTTCTGCGAAGCAGACCCAAAGCACCAAATCCGAGCAGGGCAATAGTTGTTGGTTCAGGTACATAAACTATGCCGAGAGTAGCGGGGTTAAAGTCATTGTTAAAAAGAGTATTGTCATCGTAAAAAGCACCCGTGAAAGTAGTAGCCCCATTGTAGTAATTAATTCTAAAATCAGCCCCTGACAGGTTGGCTCCGCTCAGGTCGGCACCGCCAATTGAGGTATTATAGAAGTTTGCTCCCGACAAGTTAGCGTTGGAGAAGTTGACACCACCTATCGTGGATTGTCCCACAGCAGTCTCAAACGTAGCATTATTCATATTAGCATAGGCAGCGTTGGTATTATATCCTAAAGTACTCAGGTCAGCGTACGGCAGGTAAAGATAGCTTAAATCTGCTGGGGGGTTAAGGTAGTGACCTATATCTTTCTCTGAAAGAAGAGCGCCGTTATCCCAGCGGTAGATATTAGCGTCTGCATGCGAGACAGAAAACAATAACATTACCAGACAAAAAAATACCGATTTTACAAATAACTTCGGTTTTACTTTTTTCATCTTCTATTCTCTAGCCCCACTTTCATTGTTAACAGCGTTTTCTTAGCAAAGCCAAACCGCCTAAGCCAAGCAAAATCATCGTTGCCGGCTCAGGAACAGTAACCATTGAGTTGCTCGCTTCGTCAGGGAAACCCTGAACATGGATGCCGATACGCAGGTCGCCACTATTCATTTCATCAATGACATCGTCCAGTGTGCCCCATGGCAGTAAATCAAAATGGATAATCATCCATTGGCCTGGTTGCACTGCCCATTTCATACCCGGATGGGAATCAGCACTGAACGCATTGCTGGTTACAAAATCTGGATCAAGAAGGTTAGCTCCCGGCAGTTCTCCTGGAGTAGCTATCTGGCTAAACTTAACTCCGGGGCCGTTCTCTACTGATGATATTTCCAGTAAGGTGCCATCATCGAAATAAACATCGGTAATCGCCATTTCCAAAGATGCATCGCTGTTATTAACGAACTTGAAACTGGCGATCTCAAACCCATTATACACTTCAACGGATATATCTAAACGCTGGTCACCAAAGTAAGGCCCCAACACCCCCCAGTCTCCATTATCAGTAAAAACCTCAAACGGAAATACGACCGCCGCCTGTACTTGCGACGCCCCTAAAAGCAGCGCAACCAACAACAGCACAAAAACTAATGATACTTTACCCCTCATCTCTTCTCTCCTCCAAAAGAATTATCGGGCTTAGTGTAACAGGCCAATCTGTCTAATGTCAAGAACTTTTTTTGGATTTTTCTTGTTTTTTTAAGCTTTGCAAATCCTATTTCTCATATATTACGTAACTCTTCATAAAACAAGAAGTTACCTTCTCAAAAACCAGCTCAATACTCCTAAGTTTCTCCATGAGAACCGTTTTTCCTAATGGGCTGCCTGAGTATATCGCATTTTATATAGGACTTTACAACAAAGCCAAGAAAGAATTGTTAAAGCTAAGTAAGATTTTGCCGTAACAGACAGGCGGCTTTTCGGAGGACACAGCGAATCGATACGGAAGCAAAGGCAAAAGCAGAAGCGGCCTGCGGGAATATTCCCGCAGGCCGTTAATTGTTTAATCACTTAAGTCTCGTAGCTGTTATTTATTGAGCTTGCCAGACCAGGGCAAACTTGGCGAAATCCTTGAAATCCACAATATCATCCTTGTAGAGGTCGCCTTCAATATCCTGTCCGGTCTGAAGCCAATTTCCACATATTACCGCAAGGTCATCCCAGTCAGCGATAACACCATCATCGTTAAGGTCATAAATGTTGGTGCCAACATAATCCTGATTTACCTGGTCTGCGGTAACTGCAGGATATGTTCTGCTGCTCGGCTCAAAGGTGTAATCTTCTTTCGTTGGTGTAACCGTGCCGGTGAAGCCGTAATCGACAGTGTCGCTGTAAAAGCCGTTTGCATCGGTAACAGGAGCGCTCGGCAGACCGCTCATCAGCACGCCGGCAAGATCCGAACCGCCAACACACGTTACCACACCGGAAATTGTATAAGTGTTCAGTACAGCTACATAGTTATCACCGATATGGTCTTCGGCAACACTGCTGTAGTTCCTGCTGCTCGGCTCGAAAGTGTAACCTGCCTTTGTCGGTGTAACCGTGCCGGTGAAACCGTAGTCAACAGTGTCGCTGTAAAAGCCGTTTGCGTCGGTAACAGGAGCGCTCGGCAGACCGCTCATCAGCACGCCGGCAAGA
>JAGLSG010000035.1 GCA_023135865.1 Planctomycetota bacterium
TCGTACACAAAATCATTGTTAGGAAAAAAACTAACGCTTGCATACAGCGTTGAATCGTCCGGCCTTATAAGTTCGAATGACGTAGAAAAGACATGCTGGTCAGCTGGCTTCAAAGAATTGAAAATAAACACGCCGCTTTTATTGCCGGCGGTAAGAAATGACGCAACCTGGTCGATGCGTTTTAAGCAGGAAAGCACTCCAAATTTAACAGCTGCCTGCGTTACAGCGTGTACTGATTGACTAACCGGCCGCACTATTGGAGATGCTGGCTTGCTCGCAGTTTTTGTGTTTTCGGGAATATCCTTATTTTGGCTGAAATCCTGTGACGGAGCAGCCGCTGAAAGTTTTGTTATTTTGGCTGGCTTTTGCGCAGAAAGAAAAAAGTTGCAAATACCGATACATATCAAAATAACTAAAATTAAAAGCCAAAATTTTTGCGAAACGATAACCTGAAATCCTTTTCTGTACATGAGATGGCATCCTTTCCCTTTAATCCGCCCCAAAAAAAACAAAGCAAGTTCATCCACGTTTATAAAGCACCCCGCCCTAAACGCAATTTTGCTTAATTGACTTTGTAACTTTTTTTCAACCTTTGCAATTTACTGCCCCCAAATTGTCGAATTGTAAATCTTCAACACCTTTCTGCGGTTATCGGCATAGTTAATGCAAATTGTAAAGGAAATTAATAGCTTTTAGAGGGATTTCTTGTGCATTTTCGAGTTCTTCAGTTAGAAAAACTCTTCAATGGCTTGGCAAATTATTAAGGCAGATTTATCAAAGCGAGATAAATTCATCAAGAAATAGAGAGTTTCATCACGTCGCTTAACTTTAGACAAAAGACTGTTTTCAGTACTGATACGTCATTTTTTAACGACTTTTAGCTATTTGAGACAAGCTGTCAAGCATCGTGGAAACTCTATCGAGCAAGCCAAGATTTTGAAGAGCAATTGAAACGTTAGTTGTTGCTGATGTTGCTGCGAAATTATTTTCCAACAATCTATCAAGATTCATTAGCGAGGATGCAAATTTTATTCGGTCGCAATAAAGTATCGCAATTTTGTAATGCAATTGCAGTGTATCTTTGTCCAAATATTGTGGCGGAGATAATTGTTCAAGTGCTTTTTCTTTTTGCCCTGTTTCAAAAAAACAAGCCGCAAGTTTTGTTTTGGCTCTCGCATAAGTCGGATTAAGTTCCAAAACAACGCCAAACAATTCCGCAGCTTTTTCCAATTCACCGACACTCCTCATTAAAACGCCGAGCCGATAATGCAAATCAGGGTCATTTGGAGTAATTTGAATCTGCCGTGAATGTGCCGCAATAACTTCAGCAATTAAATTGGCTGACGAATCCGAATGTGATTGAATCTGAAACTGCAATTTCGCCGTCTCAGAAAATAATAACAAACTATTAGTTCCAATTGCCGCAGCCAATGATAATGTTGCAAGTGCCTCGTCTGGTTTTCCCATCAGTTTTTGAGCGATTGCCAAACCAAAATATGCTTCTGTGATTTGGTCATTTGTTTCCACCGCTTTATTAAATTGTTTTGCGGCAAGATGCAATTGGCTGCTGTTTAGATATTGCGTGCCAAGTTTTATAGTCGCTTCAAGAAAATCAGGAAATCTGCTGGCGGCATATTCATATTGCGCAGTAGCTTCTCCGGCAGAGCCGAGCAAATTTAGAACATCGCCCATTTTCAAAACCATATCCGCTCTTTGCGGCTGCTGCTGGAGTAATTGTTCGATTTGTTCGAGCGCTTCGTGCAATTGCCCCTGCCCGATTAGTTCATCTATTTGGCAATCGGATTCTTCATCGCCGTAAAAATTATCAGGGTGTATTAAAATTGCTGAGTTGAATATCTCCACAGCATTTTCATAATCGTTATTAGCAATATAAAGATGGCCGAGCATTACAAGCGTTGAAATGTCATCCGGGTATTCGTGTCTTAGCAATTCGTATTCACGTATGGTTTTTTCCAGCTGACCGTTTTTGAAATAAATTGCAGCCATTCTCTGCCTCGGCAGCTGCAAATAGTTTTTGAACTTCAGACAATCCTGATAAAATTCGATTGCTTCGGATTCCCTGCCGAGCCGTTCGTAACAATAGCCGAGAGTATAAAGAGCCATCGTATTATTCGGCTGCCGCATATAAACCGAGTTCAACTCTTTTATGGCCTCAGGCAACTGATTTTTTGAAAGACAAATCGCAGCTGCCGCGAGTCGGCCATATATGCAGGATGGGTTTTCAAAAAGATATAATCTCGTTTGCTTTTCAGCTGATTGAAGTTTGCTAATTTTTATTAGCTCTGTTATTTCGCTGAGTTTTTCCTGCTGTTCAGATTGAGAATCTTTTTTTATGGCCTTGGCCACTTCGAGCCAATGCCAAATTAATTCAATCGGCTCTGCCGCAACCGCCTTACCAAGAATTCCCAACAAATTACTCATAAGTCCATTGCTCCAGCTTTAATGCGTCCTGCAGATTTGTTTTAACCAGCTCTCTGCTGCCGGGATGCAATACGTCCTTTATCCTGCAACCACTCCACATATGCTATCGGTTATACCTCGCAGATGGTTAATTTGTGTTTTCTGCAAGCCGGCTTAATTGTAATTTATTTCGACTTTTCTATGGCGATTGTGCGTGCTGTAGGGATTATTGCAGTTCTAAAAGCGATAATTCAGCCATATAAACAGGATAAAGCGGTAATTTCAGATGTGTTTTGCGTAAACCTGACCAAATATTTTCGCTTGACAAAACTCTGGTATTCAATTATCTAATCTATTTTTAGTATTTAATTTGGAGTCAAGAATGTTACCTGTCAAGAAAACAAGTAAATGCAGAACGCGTACTCGTCGCAGCCATCACCGGCTGGACCCGGTTAACTATTCAGTATGCAGCAAATGCAGCCATGCAAAATTACCGCATGCAGCATGCGAAAATTGCGGCTATGTTAATCCAAAAATAACACTGAATTTAAGCAAGGAAGAAAGTAATTAAAAGATGCGAATTGCAGTGGATGCAATGGGCGGCGATAATGCACCCGACGAAATAGTTTCAGGGGTGTTGGAAGCGATAGAACTGCTTGACAAGGATGATGAAGTAGTACTCGTCGGCCCCCAAGAACAGCTTCTGTCTTCTTTCAAAAAACTCCGTTCAAAAACCGGCATTAGCATAGCAGATGCGCCGGACGTAATTGCTATGGACGAAAAGCCGATAGAAGCCCTTCGTGCAAAACCAAAAAGCTCAATTTCTGTTATGGCTAAAATGGCCAAACTCGGTGAAGTTGATGCGGTCATTTCAGCCGGCAATACAGGTGCCTGCGTTGCAGCTTTCCAGATGAGAATGAGAAATCTCGAAGGAGTTAATCGGCCAGGAATCGCCGTGGTATTTCCAACCTTCGATGGACCGGTTACTATTTGTGATGTGGGAGCAAACATCGCATGCAAACCAATAAATCTTTACCAATACGCTGTTATGGCAAGCGTTCATTCAAAAAATATTCTCGGCATTGAAAGCCCAAGAGTCGGACTTATGAGTATCGGCAAGGAAGATGCAAAAGGCAATGAGGCCGTCAAGAAAGCCGGAGAGTTACTCAGAAACGACCCCAATCTGAACTTCATTGGAAACATAGAAGGCAGAGATATTTTCAAAGGCGTTTGCGATGTGGCTATTTGCGAGGGCTTTGTGGGAAACGTAATTCTGAAACTTACCGAAGGTCTCGTAAGCGGTTTGTTCAAGGCAATCAAGCACGAACTTATGACTGAAAAATTACGGCTTGCGATGAAATTCAAGCCCATAATGCAGAGGATTTATAAAAAATACGACTACAACGAATACGGCGGAGCTCCACTGATTGGCATTAACGGAACAGCTATAATCTGCCACGGCTCAAGCAAAAGCAGAACTATTAAAAACGCTGTGCTCGCTGCGAAAAAATATCACACAGAAAAAATAAACGATAAAATAGTGGAATATCTCGCAAATACTTCATTTCAAACTTCCTCGCAGAATGAAAAAAAATAGATTTCAACCAGAAAACAAGGACGAATAATGCACAGCTCAATCGATGGAACGGTTTCACCTTATCGCGCAGTTATTTCAGGACACGGCTCATTCGTGCCGGAAAAAACACTAACAAATGCTGACCTGGCAAAAATGGTCGATACTTCAGACGAATGGATAAAAGTTCGCACTGGAATTGAAAAACGCCACATTACTACAGATAGTGAAACCACCGCACTTCTCGCAACCGAAGCCGCAAAAATAGCTCTTAAAAAAGCCGAGCTTGCAGCGGAAGATGTTGAGTTAATTATTATTGGCACTATCACGCCGGAAATGGTTTTTCCATCAACTGCTTCTTTTGTACAGCGAGCGTTGAATGCAAAAAAAGCATGGGTCTTTGATCTGGCAGCTGCCTGCAGCGGTTTTGTTTATGGCGTATCGATTGCCCAGCAATTTATAGAAAACGGCCGAATTAAAAACGCTCTCGTAATAGGAGCTGAAACGCTTAGCAAAATAACCGACTGGACAGACAGAACAAGCTGCATACTTTTCGGAGACGGTGCAGGAGCTGTGGTACTGGAAAGAAGCGAAGACAAAAATCGAAAAGGCATTGTATATAGTATGATGGCCTCCGATGGTGATTATTGGGAGGCATTATGCTGCAAGGCATACGGCTCACTAAATCCAGCAAAGAAACCGCTAAGCGACCCCAGTCAAACCTGTATGCAAATCAAAGGAAGAGAAGTTTATCAGCAGGCCGTTCGGCGAATCGTGGAAGCCGTAAATCATTGCCTCAAGCATTGCAATTTGAGTACAGATGACATTTCAATGCTGATTTCCCATCAGATGAACGCAAGAATTATTGAATCAGCTACAAAACGCCTGAATCTTCCAAAAGAGAAAGTGTTCTTAAATATAGCTGAATACGGCAATACGTCAGCAGCTTCAGTGCCTATCGCTTTCGATGATTGTGCCAGGCAAGGCCGAGTAAAACGAGGCGACATAATTATATTCGTCGCTTTCGGAGCAGGCCTGACCTGGGGAGCAAATGTCATCCAACTTTAACTGAGTTCGTAGTTATGTGTTCATAGTTCATAGAAAAAAGATTATCAGCGAACAATAAACAACGAGATACGAAATATGAAAACTGCATTTTTATTTCCGGGACAAGGCGCTCAAAGTGTGGGGATGGGCAAAACAATTGCTGAATCTTCGCCAATTGCCGCAAAAATATTCGATAAGGCAAATGAGATACTCGGATTTGATTTGAAGAGTATTTGTTTTGAAGGGCCAGCCGAAAAATTAAATACAACATCTATTTCGCAGCCGGCAATTTTTACAACTTCAGCTGCTGTGATGGAAGTCTTCAAAAATAATTCTGAAACTGCAAACATCACGCCAGATATTACAGCCGGTCTTAGTTTGGGTGAATACACAGCTCTTTACGCAGCCGGCGTAATCAGTTTTGAGGATGCACTTATTCTCTGCTCAAAGCGTGGCCAGGCAATGCAGGCCGCAGCCGAAGCAAATCCGGGAGCGATGGTTTGCCTTATTGGCATTAACGAAGAAAAAACAAAACAGCTTTGCGAAGAAGCCGCTGAAGATGAAATTTTAGCCGGCGTTAATTTTAATTGTCCCGGCCAAATCGTAATAAGCGGAACAAAATCGGCCTGCGAAAGAGCAGAAAAACTGGCGGAAAAATACGGAGCAGCAAAAGCCGTACGACTAACTGTTTCCGGCGCATTTCATACGGAAATGATGGCCTCTGCGGCTGATGCACTAAAAGAAGCCCTGCAAAATGCAAAAATATCTGACCCTGCAAACGTAAAAATCATTGCAAATATCGACGCTGACTATTATACAACAGGTGAAAATATCAGGGAAGGTTTGATTAAACAATTGACTTGCCCTATACTCTGGCAAAAATGTATGCAACGCCTGCTCACCGAAAGCGTAGAAAACTTTTACGAAATAGGGCCTGGCAAAGTTTTAACGGGACTTATGAGAAGGATAAATCGAAAAACAAAAGTGATTAATTGTAGTTAATTACAATTGACTATTAACAGAACTTGGAGATTTGTAAATGTCGGAAAAAAGATTAGCAATAGTAACCGGAGCTGCAAGAGGAATCGGTCGAGCTGTCGTTCTTGCACTTCTCAAACAGGGACGCTCTGTTGCGGGACTTGACATAAATAAAGAGCAGCTCAGCGAACTTGAAAAAGTTGTCAAAGATGCCGGCTTTACCTGCGAAGCATTGTGCGTAGATATTACTGATACGGAAGAGCTTACAAAAACATTTAATACTTTGTCGGACAAATACGGCGGGATTGGTATTTTGGTAAATAACGCCGGCATTACCCGTGACAAACTTATGATGCAAATGGAAGATGAAGATTTCGATAAAGTTATTGCGGTCAATCTGCGAGCAGCTTTTATTGCAACACGTTTGGTTTCTCGTTCTATGATTCGCAATAAGTTCGGCAGAATTATCTGTTTGAGTTCAGTTTCCGGCGTAATGGGAAATGCAGGCCAGGCCAATTATTCCGCAAGTAAAGCCGGCCTTATTGGAATGACAAAATCAGTCGCACGCGAGCTTGCCCGAAAAAATGTTACGGCGAATTGCATTGCACCTGGTTTTATTGTCAGCGATATGACGGATAAATTGCCGGAGCCGGTAAAAGAAGCTGCAAAGCTGATGATACCATCAAGACGGTTCGGCACAGTTGAAGATGTGGCTAATGCGATAGCATTTCTTGCAAGCGACCAGGCCG
This sequence comes from Planctomycetota bacterium, assembly GCA_023135865.1. Taxonomy (GTDB): domain Bacteria; phylum Planctomycetota; class Phycisphaerae; order Sedimentisphaerales; family Anaerobacaceae; genus JAGLSG01. The sequence goes on from JAGLSG010000035.1 coordinate 6,769, forward strand.
GTTATATCACCGGACAAGTGCTTTGCGTAGATGGCGGAATGGCAATGTAATTACCGTTGTTTATAGTTTGCAACCTGACGAATATTCTGGTATTAGTAAACGCTGAAAAAAAATAAAAAAACATTTGTAGATAAGTGTTTTAGATAGTATATTACCAGCCCAAAACGAAGGCAAATAAAAGCAATTAAAAATTCCTATAGTTAAGGAGAAAACACAAGTGGCTACTGACGGATTAGATGCAAAAACAGTTGAAAGCAAAATAATTGACATAATAAGTGAACAAATGGGCGTCGATAAAGCGGAAGTATCACGCGAAACATCGTTCATTAACGACCTGAATGCCGACTCACTCGATACAGTCGAATTGGTTATGGAATTCGAAGACGAATTCGATATGAGCATTCCAGATGAGGAAGCTGAAAAAATTCAGACCGTTGGCGCTGCAGTTGATTATATTGTTAAAGTCAGTAATTCTGACAACTAGTAATAGCGAATAAAATTAAGATGACAAAACGAAGAGTTGTTATTACTGGCTTGGGCTGTATTACTGCCTTGGATGAATCGGTTGATGGTCTTTTTGCTGCGTTGTGTGCTGGCAAGAGCGGCATCTCTGCTATAGAATCCTTTGATACAAGTGGGTATCCGGTGCGATTTGGCGGTGAAGTCAAAAGTTTCCTTGCGAAAAATTACATCGACCAGCGTGAGAGCAAAAGAATGGACCGCTTTACGCAATTCGCAATCGCAGCAGCCGGCCAAGCCGTCAAGGACAGCGGACTTGATTTCGCAAAAGAAGACCTTTGGAAAATGGGAGCTGTTGTTGGTACGGGCATAGGCGGTCTCAAGGAAATTGAGCATCAGCATTTGCGACTACTAAAGGGCGGCCCCAAAAGAATCTCTCCATTTTGTGTTCCGCGGCTTATGAGCAATGCAGCCAGCGGCAATATTGCTATTGCCTATGGCCTAAGAGGACCTAATATTGCCGTTACAAGCGCCTGTGCTTCAGGAAGCCATGCAATTGGAGAGGCCTTTTACCACATTCTCGACGGACGCAGTGATGTCGTAATAACCGGCGGCTCGGAGGCAGCACTTACACCAATTGGGTTGGCTTCGTTTTGTGCAGCGAGGTCATTGAGCGTTAGAAATGACAATCCAACAGCAGCTTCAAGGCCATTCGACAGAGACAGAGATGGTTTTGTGCTTTCTGAAGGAGCTGGAATCATAGTTCTCGAAGAATACGAACATGCCAAATCTCGCGGTGCGAACATATATGCAGAGCTTCTTGGTTACGCTGCAACCGATGATGGCCACCACATCACAGCTCCCCTGCCGGATGGTGCAGGTGCAGCAAAAACAATGCAGCTGGCACTTGAGGTTGCAGGCATAGACAAGGAAAAAGTCGATTACATTAACGCTCACGGAACTGGAACAGAACTAAATGACATAGCTGAAAGCTCGGCAATAAGAACTGTTTTCGGCCAGCGCGCTTATAAATTAGCCGTAAGTTCAACCAAGGGTTGCCTTGGCCATTTGCTCGGTGCAAGCGGAGCTGTCGAGCTAATCGTATGTGTTAAAGCAATTAAAGAATCGATTATACCACCTACCATAAATCTCGAAAATCAGGATCCCCGCTGCGATGCGAAGATGGATTATGTTCCGTTGGAAGCTCGCCAGGCAAATATCAATGTTGCGGCAAGCAATTCTCTCGGATTTGGCGGACATAATGCTTGCTTGGTCATTGGAAAAATTTAAGGGTAGCTTTTATATTTTTCCCGAAGTAGCCGCAAATTCGCAAGTGAAAGAGAAATTATGAGTATTGTTCCGGCTTGTTTAATTTTGGTTCTCGGGCTGGCAATAATATGGAAATCCGCTGATTTACTCGTAGCTGGTGCAGTTTCCATAGCAGAACATTTCGGCATAAGCCAGTTCATCATTGCCATGACGGTAGTCGCAATAGGTACTTCCGCACCTGAAGCAGCTACCGGAATTACCGCGGCTATTCGAGGTGCCGGCGATATTGCCATCGGAAATGTTTACGGCTCAAACATCGCAAATATAGCTCTTGTCGGCGGTTTATGTGCAATTATTGCACCGATTACCGCAGCAAAGCGAATGCTCAAACTTGAAATACCTTTTATGCTTTTCGGTGCGCTGCTTTTATGGCCGGTTCTGCATAATTTAAATCTGTCACGTTTGGAAGCCGCTGGTTTATTAGCCGTTTTCGCTACGATGATGTTTTTGATTGTGCGGTTTGCAGAAAAAAACAAGCCACAAACAAATCAGCAGCAAAAAAACAGCAAAACATCAAACGTAATAAAGAGTTTATTATTCGTTACACTTGGATTAGCCGGCTTGGCGGTAGGAGCCAAAGTTACAATTGATGCAGCAGTATTCATCGGCGAGTATGTCGGGCTTAGCGAAACTGTTATTGGCTTGACCATAATTGCGGTTGGCACATCTTTACCGGAACTTGCAACGTGCGTTGTAGCATCTTTTAAGGGGCATAACGACATTACCATCGGCAATATTGTCGGCTCAAACATCTTTAATGCCCTGCTCGTTGTTGGCTCAGCCGGCATTATCAGGCCGCTTACAATAGGCCAGCGTCTCGCTGGAACTGATTGTTGGATTATGATTGCTGCCACCGCTGTTTTCGCATTTCTGGTCTTAATCAGAGGCCGTATCGGCCGAGCAAGCGGCATATTACTGCTTTTGGGATACGCCGGTTTTCTAATATATTTATTTGGATACAGTTCATAGATTTCAATCAAAACCGTGTCGTGATGCGTATTGCGTAAATCGATTAGCCCCGGCACCTGTGGCCGGGGTCATTTCTTTTTTGCCATCACCATGGCGGGGTTTTCTTTGGGTCAATTTCAATCAAAATCGTCAAAAAAAATTTCGTTTTGGGGAGTGCAAAATCCAAAAATATGGCATTTTTTGGGTTTTTTTTATTCGATTTTTCAGCCGAACCTTGTTTTTAGCCCAAAATCAAAGGGGGGCAAGTCGGCTTGCACAATCTGGATAAAATAGGCAAGGAAAAAACAGTCAAAAAGTAGTCGTTTTTTATCGTTTTTGGTCAAAAATTGTCAAA
>JAGLSG010000036.1 GCA_023135865.1 Planctomycetota bacterium
CAGAAACTTGTAGATGGTTTTACAAAAAAGTATAACATTGTCAAACTTGTTTACTGCGAAACTTTTGGAGATAGTGCCAGTGCTATTAGAAGAGAAAAACAAATCAAAGCCGGATCAAGAAAGAAAAAGGAGGAGTTAATAAACGGCATTAACAAAGAATGGCATGACTTATATGAGCAGCTATGAGATTGCTTCGCTGCGCTCGCAATGACTTGGCTGCAGTCGTTTGTCATTGTTGTAAATATTACGTAATTCGTTGACAAAATGGAAAGGATTAAAAAAAATGGCAAAGGGGATAGTGGTTTATTATTCGAGAAGCGGCAATACGAAAAAAATGGCTGAAATTATCGCTGAATCGATGGGAAATTCCGGCTTGAAAACTGATTGCAAATCTGTTGACCAAATTAAGCCGACAGATTTATTCGGTTACGATGCAATCGTTGTCGGCTCGCCCACCTATTATGGCGGGATGGCGGCTCCGCTGAAACAAATGTTTGATGATTTGGTAGGCAGTCACGGCAAACTCGATGGTAAGGTCGGAGCGGCTTTCAGTAGTGCGGCTAACATAGGCGGCGGCAACGAAACAACGATTATGGGCATAATAGAGGCAATGCTGATATGCGGTCTAATGGTCTGGGGCGACCCGCAGGGCGACCACTATGGCCCTGTTTCAATTGGCCAGCCGGATGACAGAGTCCGACAGCAGTGCCAGCGTCGCGGTCAGAGAATTGCTGAATTAACGAAAAAGATAGGTTAAATCTTTCCGAGCCATCTGGAAAACCATGCTTTTTATATGGTAGATTGCAGCGGCCTAACAACAAGGCCTCGCAATGACGTAAAAACGTTCATTATGTCATTGCGAGAAGCAAAGCGACGAAGCAATCTATGGTTTTCCAGGGATATTTTTTGTGTAAAACGAGAAAAAAGCCGAAAATCAGCGAATAAAATGATGCCGTTTTTTTTGCCAAAAAAAGCCATTTTTCTTTGACAAATGGCTTTAATACTGTTAGATTTCAATCAATTGTAATCACGTGTAATCACGAATATGGAGGATTACCCAATGCAGGAATACGAAAGTTTGAAAGCAATGGTGGCTGAGATTGAGCAAGACATTAACAAGGCCGAAGGGGGAAACAAGGCCGCAGGAACGAGAGTTCGCAAGCAAATGCAGCAGGTCAAGCAGGCCGCTCAGTCGGTTCGCAGCCGCATTCTCGAAATCAGGTCAACTGATTAAAGAGTAAATTTCCGAACGTAACGCAAAGATATAGTTGCATTCTCTGGATTGCTTCCGGTTAGTCGGGCAGTTTGCAGGTGTTGTGTTTCTGCGTTGTAGTCAAATTCCCAGAATTTTTTTATTGAGGTTAGTAAATGCCCCCATCTTTATTGTTCGATTTGTCTAAAATAGACTTAAACGCAAAACCGCTTTTTGGCAGAGAAGTTATTGAGAAATCAAATCCGCAGCGGTTTGAGATGGAGCAGCTGGACGGGGTTCTCTGGTACGACAAAGAGAAATTTCTTATTCTCGGCTATAAGGACATAACGGAAAATGAGTTCTGGGTTCGCGGCCACATTCCCGGAAGACCACTGATGCCCGGCGTGATAATGGTTGAGGCGGCAGCTCAGCTTTCGAGTGTTTTTGTAAAGCATATCTATGAGTTGGGGGGCTTTATTGGTTTTGCGGGCATAGATTCGGCCAAGTTCCGCTCGGTTGTAGAGCCGGGACAGCGATTGTATTTGCTCGGCCACATCACGAAGTTCAAACGGCGTAAATACACTTGTGATGTTCAGGGGATTGTTAACGGCGCTTTGGTTTTTGAAACCACCGTCTCCGGCCTGAATGTCTAATTCGTAGTTCGTATTGCGTGAAGCGTATTTTGTATCTCAAAGAAAAGTACCAGGCCAACCCGTTATAGGTCAGGTTGAAATATGGCAAGAAATAATAAACTTAGTCCTGCTGAAGCTGCTCAACAGCTTGGCGTATTACAAAATCTATTCAGCGATGCTGCCAAAACATCTCCGACTATAATGCACATTATTGCCCAGTGTTCTAAGGATGGAATAGACCCTATTGTGCCGGATATGCTGACCAAATCCTGCCGTCTTTGGGACGAGAAACTTGGACGATGGCCTCGATGTGATGATGAGCGGGGGTATCCGACAAAACACTGGCTGCTTTTTGTGGGTTCACTTTCTCAAAGTGAGTTATCTGAGAAACAGTGTATGACCACCAATTACGATATGCTTGGTCGGTTCTGCAAGTTAGCATCCGAAGCAGGCAAAATAGTTGGCTCAATGGACAACATTATTCTGCCGATAAGCAAAACCGAATTATGGGTAAAAGACCCAGAAGAATACTGGCTTCTGCTATTGCATCGACTCTGCCTTCCGCAACACGACCTCTGGTTTGTTCCCGAAGACGAAAATACACCGAATCTAACGCTATCAATGCGGCAAGCAAGAGAGAATGAGCCATACATCGCTGTCTTGGATAATGTTTTCCTATCATCGGCAATGGCTTGCGGAAGATTAGCGGCCAGCGGTGAGGCAGATTTAGCAGACGAAAAGTTGGCGGAAAGAGGGCAAAATATTATCAACATAGAAAAATTTAATGGTGTATTGGGAGATGTTCAAGCTGAAAATGTGCAAACCGGAGACCATTCGTCAATTCACAAGCCGCCAGTAACTGAGAAAAAAGAGAAAGGAATTTTCAGGAAGTTATTAAAGATTATTGGTATTGTTATTGTTGCTATTATTGCAGCAATAGTGGTTGACATTCTTGGCGATTTGGGCTGGCTTGAATCAATTAAGAACTTGATACTGCAATTAAAGTGAAAGTCGTTTTGAAAGTTGTTAGTGAATCGAACGACCCTTCGACTTTGCTCAGGGCAGGCGAGATACGAACGACGAAATAAGGGGATTCGCTGCGCGGCACGACTTCGTCGTGTCAAACCCCTGTTGTATTGCTTCGCAACCAGAGGTGTTCAAATCACTAATATCAATTCAATTTAATAAGTGCGCCTTGCATAATGACGATTCTTTACGTGAACGACATTTACCACTCCTTTACAGTCGTGGCTCTGTTGGGATGCAGCGCAAAAATTAACCTGACTTGGTATAATATGCTAATAAAGAAAAAGAGCATGCATAAAGCACGCCCTTTTTCTTTATTAGCCCCAAGGGGATTCGAACCCCTGTTGCCGGGTTGAAAACCCGGTGTCCTAGGCCTACCTAGACGATGGGGCCAAAAAAGTGTAAAAATCAAAGTGTAAAGTGCAAAATTAAAGAGGTTATTGCTGAAAAGCAGCAATAACGCAATTTTTAATTTTAAGTTTTAAGCTGTGGTTTTGCACTTTCAACTTTAAGTTTTCAGCTTCCTATTTATTCCATACTAATTGCATCTACAGGACAAATCTCAACACAAAGTCCGCAATCAATACAGGCATCTGTATCCACAACAGCTTTGCCATTTATTAGACTTATGGCCTCAGCTGGACATTCAGGAATACAGGATTCACAACCAGTACATTTTTCAGCATCTATTTTTGCGGCCATTTCTAAAATCCTTTCAAAAAAACTTTAACAAAGCTTCAACATCATCTGTAGAAGTGCAAGATGTTACAAAATTACAGTGATATTACAACAAAAATTTCTGTAAATTACGCTGTTTTATTGCGTGCTACCATCCTCGCCTGTGCCGCCGAGAGCGATAGCCATATCTCTGACGAGTTTGTTTGAGTCGTATTTAGCTGTGTAATCAAGCACTTCAACGAAATTGCTGTGCTGGTTCTGGGCCAGAAGATAGAGAGCCATAAAGCGGCTCGGCCATTTTTCGTCGCTCAAATTATCCGAAACCGCTTCTATTAAATCGTAATCAAGACGAAGCGGCAGCATCGAACTCATAATGTTCACTCTGCCGACCCAATCGCCGCTGTTGACGCTTTGAAGAACAGCCGATTTGAGCAAGGCAGGCATCCATTCTGCATATCTGAATTTGTAAAGCGGCTGGCGATTGGCCAGGGCATATTGTTCCATTAGAAGGCCTATGAAAAGCTCAATGGTTTTTGTCTTCTGCCCCTGCCAGCTTTTTGATAGTGAAGTGAACCGATTCCGCAGGTATTTGCCGGTGATTTGAACTGCCGGCCGTTTAGCGATGATACTTGCCGGTTTTACATCCGGCAAACGATTAGCCGGTTTGCCATCGCTGTCTTCTACAGCATCAAGATAAGCTACGAACTCTATATCAAGAGAGGCCTGTGGATATGTCAGTAGTATTTTCTTCAGCTCTCCGGTCATCAGCCGCAGCGGAATGATGATGCTTTTACTCTGCTTGAGCGGTTGAGATGGACAAACTTTAATTGATATAAGGTTTGGTATGTCTTTTTGGATGTCCCCTCTAACATGGGCATCGATTCTTATATTGCCGCCAAAGAGTCCGTCTCTCGATATAACGAGCGGTTCCTGCGAAAGGTTTGTTATCGCAAGCGTTGCTCCGAATCCAGTTCCGTAAGGGAATTTACTTCCGCGAACATTCAGCTGAGCTGAAATTATTTTATCAGGACTGGCAAATTCAGGAACAACCCGCCTTCCAAAACTGTTTTCCAGAGCTATTAGTACTATGTCGTGTTCGACAGGTGCGATATATTCTCCGCCATTTTCAAATAGCATTTTTTGTGCGTACTCTGCCTCAAGTGAACCCGGTTCATAGCCGATTGCTGATTTCAGAATTTCTATTACGGATTCCTTCTCGTCTCTCGCTGATTTAATTACAGCTGTTGCAAGCAGAGAGATTTGATTTTCATTGTAACTGCCGATAAGCTGCTCGGATAGATCGAGTTGGCCATTTGTTGCAAGAGCGTAAGCGAGAAGAGCGGCAGCTGTCTGCGAACTTGGATTTGATGAATACGCTTTGTTTGCCCAGTCAAGCGATTTGGCCGAATCGGGCAAACCGAAACAATAAAACCATGCTATGGCTGATAATTGCTCGCCTGTGTTTTGCTCGGAATAGGCATTGATTTTTTCTTCGATGTTACGAAACATTTGTTCCGACTGTTCGACTCTGCCGATTTTGGCTGCGGCTTTAGCGGCTATTGTTTCCAGTTGTATGTCGAAACGCCCGCTGCTGCGGATTTGCTCGGAAATTTCAAGACACTTATTTTGACTTCGCTGTGTGTTGTAATTACTGCTCGCCCAGGGCAGATAAATAGAATCCGGCAGCGGCTGCTGATAAAGGTAGCTGAATAAATCAGCGCAGTATTTATAGCATTTTGCGGATGTTTTGTAGAGCTGTATTTGCCTGGCATATTGTGCAAAGTCAAGTGCGGTTTTCATATCCAGCGGATTTTCGCCAAGCGATAATCTCAGATGCTCAAGTTTCATTACAGGATTAACCTGTTCGCTGGCAAGTTCAAGAAGTTTCACAAAAGCCATCTTGTTATATTTATTGCTGCTGTATGCCTGTAGAAAATAAGATTGAGCGGTTTTCAGGTCAACACTTTCAGCTGCCAGCAAACCAAGCAGCGTATAAATTTCGGAATCGATGACATTGCTTTTGCCCTCGAACATATCCAGAGTATCCCGGAGCAGTTTTTCCCGTTCTTCGCGAGAGTCAAGCTGGTCGATTAAATATCCTATAGCTGTTCTTACAACCTCAATATCGGATTTATTGTCTATGTAATTTTGAAGAAGGTAGCTAACGAGACCTAAATTATTATTTTGCGAGTATTTGCAGGCAAGTTTAATCATTTCCGGCAAAACATAATCTGCTCTGTTGTCGATTTTTATTGTCGCCGTCATCAATGTCAGTGCCAGCTTTATTTTTTCCGGGCTGATATCTTTTGAATTGGCAAGTTCATAAGCTATTTCATAGAAGTTCTCGCCAGCTGATGATGAAATCAGACGTTGCGAAGATGAAGTTGTTTTTTGTGTTTTGTTTTGTTCGCCAGAGGTCTGCTGTTGATTGGCATCCGGAATTTCTGCTAAAACTGGTACGGTACAAAAAGCAAACATGCAGATAATCAATGCAGATATGTATAGGTTTATTTTACTCTTTATTTTTTTTTGCATTGTGTCGTTGAGCATTTATTTCTCCAGCTGATTGCATTAACGGTCCCAATCTTATTATATCGGCTATTATACGTCAAATAGCTTACTATTTTAGCCAGGATAGAGATTTCACTGCTATTTCGATATTGCGTTTTTATTTTCACCAAACATCATAGACAGCATTTCGATGTGCATAAATTTTGCCGATAGATAATATGTGCCAGCTGCAACCGGCACGGTCAGTAGTAATTTTATAATATCTGGTAGGTTTTTTGAAATCCAGAGTACGGCAAAAATTGCAATGCACATAAAAAGTGTAGCTGTAATCGTTTTGATTATTGCCGAAATAAATCCGGTTAATATGGAATTTTTGGCTCCTCGTTTTTGCAGAGTACGTCTCAGTATTAAAATTAAAATAGCAACCTGAAAATACGAACATATTGCGGTTGAAAGTGCCAGCCCAGCTGTTTTCATAAACCAGATGAGAGTCAGGTTAAGAATAATGTTTAGAAAAACTGCCACAACGGCACTTCGCATTGGAGTTTTTGAGTCCTGCATCGAATAAAATGCACGAGTTAGAATCTGCTGAGCGAAATAGCCGCACAATCCGACTGCGTAAAAAACAAGCGTCCAGCTGACCGCATTTGTGTCGTTGCTGCTGAATTTTCCGCGCTCAAAAGCCAGAGATATTAACGGCCTCGCTACTGCGGCAAGTCCGAGCGTAGCTGGTATTGCGATGAAAATTGTGCAGCGAAGGCCTCTCGAAATCGCCGTGGCCAGACCTGAAAAATCTTTTTTTGCGGCCAAACTGCTCATTACCGGAAAAATCGCCGTGGCCAGTGATATTCCAAAAACGCCCAAAGGCAATTGGTACAATCGTTGTGCGTAATAAAGATGCGAAACTGAGCCACGTTGCAGCGGATATGCGATTTTATTGGCGAGCAGAGTAAAAAATTGTCCCTTTTCCACCGAGCCGGACAAAAACCAGGCGATAATATCATCGGATAGAGTATTTATTTGTGTTACGGTTAGCCCAAGTATCATTGGCCCCATCATAATTATGATTTTCTTAAAAGC
>JAGLSG010000037.1 GCA_023135865.1 Planctomycetota bacterium
ACAGCTGCAAACAAAACCAGCGGCACAACCGCCTTTTCGAGCAATTTATAAAACCACGTTTGAGAGACCTGGAACCCAAATTGATAATCGATTGCCCCTGATGCTGTACGTGCAATTTTGCCGGGCTCATTTATAATTCCAAGCAAACGGCTGTCAAAAGCACTTCTATTGTATCGCCCTTTTATTCTCGGCCGATATATATCCATTATAACATTGAGAACCGTTTCAACTCCGAGCACCATCAGCAAAACGGCTACGCAGTAATTGATGACATTTACCACAACGAACATCTTGAATTGCACCATCGCCAAGCCAACTGCAAGTGCAAAGCATAATAGTGCTATTGATAGAAAGATACTTCCGCCGGCTCTTAACGGCTTCCATTTCGGCTGAGCCGACATACCAGTTGCATAGCGGGAAAGCAGAAAGCTGATAAAAGCAATAGCTGTCATACAAATCACACAAACCAGCGGCTGCTTCGCAGTAAGACTTGCGGCAGAAGATATACCCTTTAATAGATACAGCCCCATACCTGCCTGATAGATGGCAATAATTGCTGCGAAAATCGGCAGAAACCATTTTTCAAAAATATCAAGCCGACGTTTTGCAGTTACGAATAAATCCTGATTTTTATTTCCCTGCTGAAAGATTGCGGAAGTGTGTTTGTCAGCTGCAAGTTGAGTAGCATCGAGTTTTTCCTGCTCGGCGAGCCATTGCTGATGAAATTGGATGGTTAAAACAAGCCAGATTAAAGCTGCTGACAATATCAACCAGCCGACAGCGGAAACTGCAAAAAAACCGCTCCATCGGCCAACGAGCAAAGCAATAACCGCAAACAGAATAGCTGCAACGAAACAGGCGACCGATACCTGCTCGCCGCGTTTGGAGGACATTGACATTCTTTACCCTTTAATTTTGTTATTTGAACAAAAAATTACAAAAACAGTATGTAATTACAAGTCGCACAAAATCGCATGTTAAATGTAAGCTCTTTACAATTTATAAGCCGTGTAATATAACAGTATAGATATTGCCCGTCAAGCGTGATACTTATGATACTGATTCACACAATAATAAAAGAAAAACTACAATGTATAAGCTGTTCGTCCTTACAAAAAACACTTTCATAGATACGCTAAGGCAGCCGGTTTACGCCATCATAATCATCTCTGCCCTGCTTCTACTAATCATAAGCCCATCACTCGCTATGTACACGATAAGCGATGACAACAAGCTACTCCGCGAGTTAGGGCTATCTACGCTGTTCCTGACAAGTTTGTTCATAGCAATTTTTTCAGCTTCCGGCGCAATGGCTGAGGAAATTGAGAAAAAAACGATAGTTACCGTTCTAAGCAAACCCGTTAAACGTCCGATATTCGTTCTTTCAAAGTTTCTCGGAGTCTCTTTTGCGGTTGCTCTTGCTCATTATATATGCAGTATAGCCCTTTTAATGTCGATTCGCAACGGCGTTGCCGATTCAACTGTCCAAAGGGACTGGCCGCTGCTCATCATTGCCGGAGCTGTCATTGTTGCATCGCTTTTGCTTTCCGCTTTTTTTAATTATTCCTATGATTGGAAATTTTCTTCAACAGCAATCCTGTTAGCCGGCATATTTGCCACGTTCGGCATATTATTTTTATCCTTCATTGACATTAACTGGCAGTTCAATCCGCAGCATAATGGCATAAACGCATTTGATATTTACGGCTCGCTGTTACTGCTGCTCGCTGCGATTGTAATTGTTTCCATTGCCCTGGTATTTTCGGTCTGGTTCAACACCGCTGTAACTCTTTCAGCTTGTATTGGCGTTTTTCTGCTCGGTCTTGTGAGCGATTACACATTTGGCCGTTTTGCCGATACACATTTATGGGCTAAAATTGGCCGATTTATCGTTCCGAATCTACAGGTTTTTTGGATAAGTGATGCGATTTATGAAGGCAGCGAAATTCCTGCAAAATACATTATTATAAGTGCGTCATACGCCTTGTGTTATATTCTCGCTATGGTTTCACTTTCTATAGCTTTATTCCAACGCCGACAAGTAGGATAATTCGCTGTTCGCATCTCGTATATTGTATATTGTCCCTGATTTTCCAGATGAAGTTTAATCTATCATAGGTTGTTTTAACGGCCTTTGTATGTTATTATGGGACAGATATTGAGATGTTTGTGCCCGTGATTTTGTCTCAACAAAAATTTTTGAGGAGGTAGAGTGATGAGAAGCAAATCCGTTTTTGTGGTGGCAATGGCTATGTGTGTGATGACAATGGCAAATATTGCTTCAGCCGAAATCATACGTGGTATTGACATGGACTTTGTAACCATCGGGGATGCGGGCAATCCGGGGGATACCAGAACTGATTATCCCGATAGTGCTGACCCGTACGGCTGTGGCGCGGTCGGTTATGAGTACCAAATTGGCAAGTACGAAGTAACCAATGCACAATGGAACGCTTTTACTTTAGCGGCAGGTGCGCCAACCGGCAATCCGAGCGACGCTTATGATGGAAGTGCTTACTGGACGGGCACGGACGTTGCGACCAATAAGGTGAGCTGGTATGAAGCTGTACAGTTTTGCAATTACCTCACAACCGGCGATAAGAGCCAAGGCGTATATCAGTTCAGCGGTGACAACGCCAACCCTGGTGACTTTCTGAGTATTCTCGACCACGAAAACGCTGGGACTATCTATGGAACTGCATATTTCTTGCCTACAGAAGATGAGTGGTATAAGGCGGCGTATTATACCGGCAGTGGCTATTCAACTTATGCCAATGGCACAGATGTTGCTCCAATTGCAGGTGTTGATACGAATTATGATTTGGCAATTGGAAACCCGTGGGATTTCGGCACTGGAACAATGGAGCAGAACGGCACGTTTGATATGATGGGCAATGTCTTTGAGTGGAATGAAGTGCAATCGCTGGCCCATTCCTATCACGGCGTTCGCGGCGGCTCGTACAACAGCAACGACGTCGGCATCCTCAGCTCGTCCAACCGGGACGTCTACGCCTCGGACATGGAGGATGGCCCGGTAGGGTTCCGTGTCTTTTCCGTTCCCGAACCATCAACGCTCTTACTGATAGGCCTCGGTGTGGTGATGTTGAGAAGAAGACGCTAAGGAATTTTTTATATTGTCCGCATGTCGTTCGGGGAATAAAAACAGTTGAGAAAACAGAGATTACCCTTGCTTGTCTTTAAGATGACCATACCACTCTTCAATTTTTGTCTTGATTGATTTCAACTGGGTCGTGAAATCTTTTTCAAAACCACTTTCTTTGATTGCGGTATAGGCCATATCGTATCGAGACAATAACCTTGAATGTTCCTTTTCAATATCCTTCCCAAAGGAGACCTTAGGCAGTTGCAGCACATTTATAGCATCGAAGCATAGATGAATTCCACTAATATTTTCAGCTTTAGCAAATTGCTTTGCAGACAAAAGAGTTAAACAGAATGCATCGATGTTATAGTTGTCATTGCCTGGCAGATTCTTCGCGTGTTCTAGGAAATGTATAGCCGAGTCAGAAGCTAAAGCTTTTTCAAATTTACGTTTCAGTTGCTTTATTTCTTTATTTGTTTGCGTTAGTATGCTATTTTTTTCTTCGTTGAGTGAACGTTGTTGTATCAATTGAATAAACAAAGGTGTCAAAACACCAACAAGAGCAAATCCACCTGCAAAGAGCAGAAACAAACGATTGTACGCATTGCTGTAAAGGGAATCTACTTTCGTTATCACATCAAGTATATTAACATCTGTAACGCCTTGAGCGAGAATTCTAAACATAATTAACTCCTTTTCAAATTGTAGAGTATAGCTTATACAATGTGGTTTTTTAGACAAACGATTCTATTTTTTCTTTGCAAATTATACGAGTTTGTGGATAAAATGACAAAGATTTATTTTAGCAAACGGCCAGTGTAAAGCTGAGAACTAAATGTTTTGGATTCCTGCTCCACGCATGCGAGATCTCGTTCTTTTCACGTTGAATCGCTTCAGATTTTCTCCAGAGTTTCCATTACCGATACAAGTTGTTTCCTCTTTTTTACTTAAACAGTTTTTCCCGCTTCACGAATTTCACCACTGCTGTTTCATCACAGTTTTGCTGCTTGGGACACTTGGCACAATCGCTCCAGACCTTCATCGGCAAACCATCTTTTTCTATTTTTTCAAATCCGAGTTTTTCAAAAAAATCCGGCTCAAGAGTCAATGCAAAAACTTTTTCAATCCCAAGCTGCCTCGCTTTTTCAACAGCTGCCGTTACAAGTTTCTTTCCAACGCCCTGGCCGATATTTTTTTGAGCAACCGCCAGTGATTTTATTTCCGCTAAATCCGACCAGATTATTTGCAAAGTACAGCAACCGATTATTTCATCGTTAATTTCAGCTACAATAAAAGCCATCAGGTTCCCATAAATCTCAGCCATTGAGCGAAACAGCATAATATCACGCTCAGCGTAGCAGTTAATCAGCGAATAAATTGGCTCTGCATCCGATATTTTTGCACTTCTTATTTCCATAAGTAAAACAGAGTATACCCAATCAGATAAGATTTTCCAATAATCAATTAAAATGACCACTAAGATACAAAGCCGTAAAGAAAATATATCTAAACCCTTCGTGCATTTTGGTAAAAAAGAAAAAGGACTGCAAGCGATATACTCACAGCCCTTTTGTTCTAAATACCAACAACTTTGTAACTTGCCAGACTATTCCTGCTATTCTTCATCATTGGCGTTCAGTTCAATACCCAAAGATGATAACGCATCGTAGAGCTTTTCGATACTCTTGCCGATGGCAGTTTCAGCCTGCTCTTCATGTTGTATTGCAGAGTGAATTTTCTGTTTGGCCTTGACGATATCACCTTTTTTCAGATCACCATACTCGCCACTTTCAAGCAGTCTCTCAAATCCTCTACACGCTACTTGTTCTTTTTCCAGTGCAGTATCAATCTTTTCTAATATCTCAAGTTTTTCAGTAATTACCTCTTGAACCAAAGCCGGACAAGAGACAGTTTTAAATGACCAAACCGGCCCTGCCGTTTCACCACAGGTATTTTTCGCCACAACCTGCCAATAATACATCGTATCACATTCCAACATGCCAGGATAGCACATTGGCTCATTCAAATCGCTGACGAGCAACTTCGTGGGTGTATCATTTGTATCAAAGTACACGTCGTAGGTCGATGGCTCACTTGGTTCACTGTCACCTGTAACAACTACATCATCAATATACCATCCTTCCTCCAGTTCGCAATTACCGCAGTCCCATCCGACACGGAAACGAATACGGATGATATTACCAGTAAACGGTGTCAGGTCGAACCCGGTGGGTAGAAACACACCGCCACTGTTATGAGTGTAGGCGTCTAGTCCTTCCAGAGGATTACCACATACACTATCAATGACCCCGGGATATCCACCCGTCGGGAATATCTGTGTCCAGTTAGAGCCCGGAAGCACGCGAACTTCGACGATACCACCGTCAGGGTCAAATTCCTGGTCATCGCAGTCATCGAAGTGATACCAGTGGTTGAACGTAAGCATCGCAGTACCGGTTCCTCTTAAGTCTATGTCTGGAGATTCCAAGGCGGTATCACCCTCTGGCTCAACTGTTCGCCCGCTGTACCAGGAAGTTGTTCCACTGGTGCTTCTGGCGTCTGAGAACTGCCAGTTATCCGGTACAAAACCGCTTACACAATAATGCGTCCAGCCATTCGTTCCGCTTTCCATATCGTCATCGAAAATAATGCTGCTCGTAGCTGAATGCCCTGCATTTGTTATACAACTCAACGGGAGTTGTACTCCCTTGGAATGATTCTGGTAAGCTGGTGGATATCCGTTTGCAGAACTATCTGCTCTGGCAATCCGAAGACGCTTGTACTTGGCTCTTAACTCTTCGGCATCAATCGTACCGACCTGTAAATAATCTGAAGCAGAAAGCAAGTTGTTCGTCAAGGCCATGCTGGTTGGCGATGTAACGCCGTTGCATATCAGTGATATCCCATCCAGATCGAATTGCGCCGGCCCGGTATATTCTTCAGGGATATACTCGTGAAAGTTAATCCTTACTGTTTGGCCGGCAATTTGCGGCGCGGCGCTTAGCAAATCAACACTATGCGAAACATATCCGGTATCCCCGGCTGTTCCAGGGTTCAATGTTGTTGTGTAAAGTACTGCCAAAGCAGCTCCGCCGCCGGCAGGCTGTACAGAAACTACGTATTCCCGCGGGAGGGTAGCGCTCCATCCTGATATATCCCATTGAATGCGCTCGCTCCAATTCAGAACAGCAGAGCTTGCACAGGCAGGTATCGTCACCTCCTGATAAATGTCGTAGAACAATCCTGCCTCTCCGTCGAAGCCGTTCTGGGCGAAAAAGTTCCACTCAAGCGGCGCACCATTTCCAAAAAATCCGGTCCCGCCACTACTTACATTCCAATGCGTAAGTTCGCTGCCCGGGCCGGTAACGGTCGTCCATGGTGCAAAGACACCGTTTTCAAATCCGCCATTGACTAAATCACAAAAAGCCGAACAATCACCGCTGCCGTTCCATGACAGAAAGGTACCGACCGACACATCTTTGGCACCATCGCACGGGTCAGGATTATTCGGTTTAGGTGGAGGTAGGCAGCCCTCCAACTTAACATTATCAATCCCTATATAGCTGTCGACAATACTGTCTAAGTCATTGCAGATACTGAACCGCAGAGTGTACCGTCCGGCGTTTGTGAAGGTGTAACTAATGTTTTTCCAAGGTGTTCCCCAGCAATCCTCAGGGTCGTTCTCAACAGATTCCGTGAATAATGTAGCTACCAGTAACCCATCAACCAGAAGTTCCCCCTTAACCCTATCATCGAAAGGCTTATGATCCCGAGAATCCCAAAAGTAATCAAATGACAGTATATAACCTACCTCGACATCAAAGGTTTGAGACAATGTGGCTTCTTGACCGCTACCGTTAGTCTTCATTATGGCAAACCGGCTGCCGTCGGTTGGTTCCCAATACGTTGTTCCCTCACCTCCCATATCACTGTGGCTGTTAACAGTTGCAATAGTAGCCCCATGTGGCAGAAATATATCCCAACCTATCAGATTATCCTCGAAACTACCATTCGTCAACAGGTTGGCGTTTGCACCGGTCGCCAGCGTCAAAAACAATACCAAGCTCACTAATTTTTTCATTTTATTTATCCTCTCAAAAATTCGTTCTTTTCCTCAACCTGAAATCGTTAATGCAGCATAAAAAACAAATCTCTTATATAACCATTACCCTCCTTTCCAAATACGGCGAAATAAAGCAGTAAAAAAGGTACCGCTATATCACGCTTAACCAAGGACGGCAAGAAACATGCCAGCGATAAGTTTTGTGCAACAGATTATCCAGTTGTCGAAAGTCGAGATAGGCCTCCACGTGATGCCTTACAATAACACGAAGCAGGTGGATAAAACAAATGGAAAATAGAATAAATCAGCCGAAAAAAGGCACAAAAAACAAAAAAGACTGGAAAAAAAACGGCATCTCGTATACTGTACCATGCTAAGGCGTCAGGCAGACAACGAACTATGAACAATCCGTCCTCTCTAAAGCTACGACGGACAAGTGAACTAAGAACAATGAACTAAATTTATGCGGTTTATACTAATAGATAAAATTATTTCTGTTGAGCCGGCAAAGCAAATAAAGGCGATAAAGAATGTTTCTCTTGCCGAGGAATATCTTTCTGACCATTTTCCGACATTTCCGGTTTTGCCGGGCGTACTGCTTTTGGAGGGCTTAATCGAGTCGGCTTCGTGGCTCGTGCGGCTGACGGAAAATTTTGCTCATAGTATGCTCTTGCTTGAGCAGGCGAGAAATGTTAAGTACAAGAGCTTTCTCGCACCTGGCGGCCAGATAGAATATACCGTTGATGCCAAAATGCTCGATGAAAATATCAGCAGTTTTACCGGTTCCGGCGTGTCGGATGGCAAACTGATTGTCGAAGCAAAATTCGGATTAAGACATTTTAATCTCGCTGAAAATGATTCGGCGATGGCAGCTGTTGATGCAAAAATAATTGAGAGTATGAAAAAGCGGATAGAGCTTCTGAAGAATTGAAAATGTAATGCCGTTTCTAAAAAGTAATTATTACGTTTTGTCATTCCTGCGAAAGCAGGAATCCAGTTTTATATTTTTGGATTCCGGGTCAAGCCCGGAATGACAAAGTCATAAAATGTTAAAATTATTTAATGGAAACGGCAGTAGAATACACAATGAAGGATTGTTTGAACAAATACAATAACTGGAGGTAGAAAATTATGGCAATGAGTCGGGATGAAATTTTCCGGGAAATTCAGGAAGTATTAATCGATGCATTGGGTGTTGACGATGATGAAGTTACAGTTGAAGCCACGCTGATGGGAGACCTTGGCGCTGAAAGCATTGACTTTCTGGACGTAGTATTTCGGCTGGAAAAAGCATTCGGAATAAAGATTCAGCGAGAAGAACTGTTCCCAGCTGAGAGCTTAATGAGCAATCCTGAATTTATAAGTAACGGCAAACTGACTGAAAAAGGTCTCGCTGAACTCAAGGAAAAAATGCCGCATACAGATACTGCTGCATTTGAGAGCGACCCTGACATTAACAAACTTGGCGATTTGTTTACAGTAGGTGCAATTTTGAATTACCTCGAAGGCAAATTGAACGCTGCATAGTTTATAAAATCAATACAAAAATATGCGTTGGATTTGGATAGATAAATTTGTTGAGTTTGAGAGCGGCAAAAAAGCTGTTGCATTGAAGAATGTAACACTTGCCGAAGAACATTTGCACGACCACTTTCCCGGCTTTCCGGTTATGCCAGAATGCTTAATGATTGAAGCGATGGCTCAAACCGCAGGAATACTCGTCGGCCAGGCGAGGGATTTCAAGGAAAAGGTTATTCTCGCCAAAATCAAAAAGGTTGTTTTCTTCGACTACGTAAAGCCGGGCGACACGATAAAATTGGAAGCGGAGATTGAATCTATCGCTCCTGAGGCGGCAAGTATAGGCGGCAAAATCACACGCAATGAAAAACTCATCGCTGAAATAGATTTAATGTTCAGCCATATAGACCAGAATCTGGCTGGCAAAGATTTTCCTGAGGAAAATTTTGTGTTTGGTTCAGGCGATGATGGTTCGGTATTTGAATCACTCATAAGAGATGCTGTTTCTCGCGGCAGTTGCAACCCGGAGCCGAATTGATGAGTTCAACTGGCGTAGTTATAACCGGTTTTGGAGCCGTTAGCCCGCTCGGATTAACAGCTGACGAAATGTGGGACGGTTTATGCAGCAGCAAATGCGGCATAAAAAAAATCGAAGCATTTGACCCCATCGGCTTCAGCTGCCAATTGGCCGGCCAAATTTCACCTGATTTCAAAGTGCGAAATTTCATACCCAAGACACACCGCAAGGCAGTTAAAATGATGTCGAGAGACATTGAGCTGGCGATTGCAGCGGCAAATGAAGCGATTACCAGTAGCGGCCTTATTACAAAAGGCATTGACCCGGAAAAAGTCAATGTAGATTCACGGCGTATGGCAATCAACATCGGAGCCGGCCTGATAAGCTGCGATTTAGTTGAATTAGCTCCTGCTGTTGCAGCGAGCGTTACTGACGGCAAATTCGATATTCGCAAATGGGGCAAAGACGGCCTGGGATTAGTAACGCCTTTGTGGCTGCTGAAATATCTTCCCAATATGCTCGCCTGCCACATAGGCATTATTCATGACATTCAGGGACCGAGCAATACCATCACTTGCGCAGAAGCCGCCGGACATTTAGCGATTGCCGAAGCAACAAGCGTTATTAACCGTGGCTGGGCAGACATTGCTCTCGCCGGCGGAGCCGAGGCAAAAGTAAATCCAATTGTTATGATTCGCCAGTGCCTCTTAAAAAGAGCAACCAGCCAAAGCAACGACGAGCCAGATTCAGCTTGCAGGCCATTCGACGTAGCGGCAACCGGCTCGGTTTTTGGCGAGGCAGCTGGAATTGTGGTTCTGGAAAATGCTGAATATGCTGCGAGACGCGGTGCGAAAATTTATGCTGAAATAGCTGGTTGCGGTCAGAGCAACAATATCAATCCCGCTTACGAGCATCTCGAACCGGACGGCAAAGGCATTCAAATAGCAATCGAAAAAGCAATGAGCCAGGCGAATATTTCAGCTGAAGATTTGGATTTAATTATTCCGCACGGCACAGCAATAGCAGCTGATGATTCGGCTGAAGCCACAGCCATTGAAGCTGCCCTTGGCAAAGCAGCTGAAAAAATTCCGGTTTTCCCAACCAAAAGTATGCTAAGCAATACGGGAGCTGCTGCTGGCGCTTTGGATATTGTTGCAGCGATTTGCGCAATGAAAGATGGCAAAATACCAGCTGCAAAAAACTGTGACAAAAAAGCCAAATATTGTAATCTTAATATTTTGCAAAAACCGATTGAGAAAAATATTCGCTATGTTCTGTGCTGCAGCTATACTTACGGCGGCCAGACCGCAGCAATAGTCTTAAAAAATCCGAACACTTAGTAAAAAAATAAGGTAATAAATGAGTGAGCGAGTTGTAATAACCGGAATGGGTATTATCTGTCCTTTGGGACATGATGTGGAAACTGCGTGGCAGCGTATCCTTGCGTGCGAAAGCGGCGTAGCAAAAACCACAATTTTCGATGCCTCAACTTTCCCAACGACATTCAGCTCGGAAGTCAAAGATTACGACTTTTCAAAATATACAAAAAACCCAAAACTCCACAAATACTGTAATCGCGGCAGCGGTTTTGCAATCGGAGCTGCTGCTCAGGCGTGCAAACAGGCCGGGATTGAGATTGATACTGAAGAACCAGCAGATGGAATAGACCGAAACAGATTGGGAATTTATTTCGGAGCCGGCGAAGGTTCGGTTGATAATGATGTGTTTTTTAACGCCATTGCCGCCGGCT
Organism: Planctomycetota bacterium; assembly: GCA_023135865.1. Lineage (GTDB taxonomy): Bacteria > Planctomycetota > Phycisphaerae > Sedimentisphaerales > Anaerobacaceae > JAGLSG01. The sequence goes on from JAGLSG010000037.1 coordinate 10,952, forward strand.
GGAATAGCGGCGAAAATAAAATGGATTGGGACAAATGGGCAAAAGTTGCGTTTGGCCAAATGAGTCCGATGCTGGAACTTGAGCAGGAATCAAATATGCCGGCCGGCCATATTGCAATGCTAACCGCAGCTCGCGGCCCAACGAGAAGCTGCCTTACCGCTTGTGCAGCTGGAACTCAGGCCGTAGGCGAGGCAACTATGCTCATTCGCAGCGGCCAGGCAGACATAATGCTCGCTGGCGGAGTCCACTCGATGATTCATCCGCTGGGACTTACCGGCTTTAATCGCTTAACTGCCCTTTCAACGAGAAACGACAGCCCGACAACTGCTTCGCGGCCATTTTCAGCGAGCAGAGACGGTTTCGTACTGGGAGAAGGTGCAGCGATTGTAATTCTCGAATTGCTTAGCTCGGCGAAAAAAAGAGGCGTAAAAATTCTCGCTGAAATAATCGGCTACGGCAGCAGCTCAGATGCTTTCAGAGTAACCGATATGCACGAGAGCGGCAGAGGTGCAATTGGTGCAATTACCGCAGCCCTAACTGATGCCGGAATAGACAAAGAGCAAATCGATTACATAAATACACACGGCACAAGCACCGCTGAAAATGACTCGATAGAAACCAAGGCAATCAAAGGCGTTTTCAAAGAAAATGCAAAAAATATTCCAGTCAGCAGTGTCAAAGGTGCGCTCGGCCATTTAATCGGAGCAGCCGGAGCAGCGGAACTGATTACGTGCATTTGTGCAATACGCGATAATACGATTCCGCCAACGGCAAACTTGAATGACTCCGACCCACAACTTGATTTGGATTATGTTCCTAATAAACCGCGAAAGGCAGAATTAAATACTGTAATAAACGAATCATTCGGTTTCGGCGGACAAAATAATGTTGTAATTATAAAAAGGTATAAAAGTCAGAGCCCCGAACGTTAGAGAGGGATAGTTGAAAGGTGGATTCCTGCCTTCGCAGGAATGACAATATTTCGCAGGAATGACAATATTATGATTGACATTAAACAGATTCGTGAAAATCCGCAAATTTACAAAAAAGCAGCAGTTGACAAACATCTAAATGTCAACATTGACCGTTTACTGGAGCTTGATGGACTTCTCCGAGAAAATAAAAATCAGCTTCAGGAAATTGCCACTAGAAAAAATGCTATAGGAAAATTGATTCCTACTCTTGATGAACCCCAGAAAGTCATAAAATTAGCGGAACTTACAGATTTAAAAAATAATGAAATCGCAATCAATCGTGATATTAAAGGCTATAAGCCGGAATTTGAGCGGCTGGCTTTGGAAGTTGCTCAGCCGGCTGATGATGATGTTCCGCTCGGCAAAGACGATACGGAAAATATCGAGATACGAAAAGAAGGTGAAATTCGTAAATTTGATTTCGAGCCGAAAGACCACATTGAGTTGGGCTTGGCACTTGGAATAATTGATATTGAGCGCGGCGTAAAACTGGCTGGCACGAGAAATTATTTCCTAAAAGGCGATGGTGCCCTTTTGCATTGGGCAGTATTACGGTTTGCGGTCGATTGTATGGTAGCTAAAGGTTACGTTCCGCTTTCGGTGCCGCTACTCGTAAAAGATGAGGCAATGCTCGGCACCGGTTTTTTCCCCGGCGCTGAAGAACAGACATACCGCATAGAAAAAGATAATGTCAATCTCGCCGGCACTGCGGAAGTTCCAATGACCGCTTATCACTCCGGCGAAATGTTAAAAGCTGACGAGCTGCCTAAAAAATATATCGCAATGTCAAGCTGTTTCCGCCGTGAAGCCGGTTCAGCCGGAAAAGACACGTACGGCCTCTACAGAATTCATCAGTTCGACAAAGTTGAGCAGGTAGTAATCTGCGAAAACAATGTTGAGCTTAGCAATAAATTTCACGATGAAATTCTTGCAAATTCCGAGCAGGTTATGCAGACATTGGAACTGCCCTACCGAATTGTCAACGTTTGCACAGGCGATTTGGGACGCGGACAAGCTAAAAAATTCGACATAGAAACATGGATGCCGTCACGAAACAATTATTGTGAAACACACAGCGCAAGTAAATTTTACGATTTCCAGGCACGGCGAATGAATCTGCGTTATAAAGATGCAGAAACAAAGAAAAATCTTTTCTGCCATACACTAAATAACACCGTCATTGCAAGTCCGCGTGTTTTGATTCCAATTCTGGAATTATATCAAAACGCTGACGGCTCAGTTTCAATACCGAAAGTTCTTCAGCCGTATATGGGCGGAAAAGAAAAAATCGGTTAAAAACTCCATCCAATACCGGCACTCATTGTGGTCGTACTATCGCAGTATCCCATACCGGCTGTGAGAGTAACATTCTTATTTTTTCCTACGAGAGCTTTACCACCCACAGCGATTGCGCTCTGGCTTTCAAAGTTACCAAATCCGAGACCAAGCGAAACGGTTTTGCCAGGAACAGGAGTAGGAATAGCAGCGAGAGCCGCAACGGTTGCTATACCTGAATACGCTTTGTCGATTCTTCTATCAAGCCGGTCAACTTCACCTCTGAATTGCCCCATATTTACTGCATCATATTGATTGACTCCGTTGGCCACGCCCATTACTCTTGCCGGGCCGCCCGTATCATCATCCTGGAATGTGGCTCCGTCATCATCAAGAGTAAGCGATGTTGAAGTGGTTCCGCCGGAAATAACTGTGCTTGTCTGGCTGATGGAAACGCCGTGTGATACTCCGCTATCTGTGTTTACAAGTAAGCTGGCAGAGGTGGGAGCCATTGAAAGTTTCGCTCGTGCGTTTGTACTCAACGCATCATCATCCGCCTGCAGAGAAACCTCATTCGATGCTCCTGTGATAGTCATTCCATTGTTTCCAATATTAACACTCGCATTTGCAGTCGTATTGAGAGTGTAAATGTTACCATTAACACCAATATCTCCATCAATGAGCATACCACCGTCAACGCGTGTGCCATAATCAAATGTGTTAACTCCAACAGTACCGGTTTGAGTTGCGCCAACGCTGAGAGAATTACCTGTGCCATTGCCGCTGTAAATGGTCGCCGAGCCATCAATAGTTGTAGTCGAGCTTGTTACGCTAACTGTGTGTCCGGTCGCAGCTGTGATTGTTGTTCCGCTGTTATTAACCGCTACGCTCTGAGTACCGTCAGCGCTGACGAAACGTGAGCTTGTGGCATCGACTATCATTTGATTAGCCGTACCGGTTGACGTAACTGTTGTCGCACCGGTGATTGTATTGGTTGCTCCGGTAATAACATTGGTTGAAGTTCCGGCATTACCCATTGTATTTTGTGAGCTGGCCGTAGCAACACCTATATTGTTAGTATATGCTTCGATGTTGTTCGTACCGCTGGTTGCATTTGCGGTGATATTATTGGTTCCGTTTGTGCCAGTTGCTGAAAGCGTATTCGACTGGCTCGCTGCGTTGGCAGAGATAACATTACTTCCTGCTGTTGCAGTCATTGTGTTGCCTGTGCCGCCAGTCAATTGATTTTGCTGGGTAGCATTTAGAACATTATTTGTGCCGGCAGTAAGAGTGTTTGTCGTATTGGCCTGTATTGAGTTCGTGCCGCCGGTAGCAGTTGCCAGCAGCTGATTTGACACATTGTCGCTTCCGCCGATAGTTACAGAGGTTACGCCTGCGGTATTTGTGGCATCAATCACATCAATTTCAGCAGTTGTTGATGTACCGACACTAAGGGTTGCATAGTCATCTGCCAGTTCAAGCGTGGAAGAATTTGTGCCGCCGGTCAGGGTTGTTATATCAGTCGTCTGATCAACGGTCAAGCCGTGGCCATCGGCAGTCAAAACTGTAACCTGAGTATTTGTAGCAATCACGGCAGAGCCGCCGGTTACATTTAAGCTGGCGCTGTTAGCTGACAGGTTTACATTGGCATTGTTACCAGCCATTGAGCTGCTCGTTGTACCGGTTAGCGTATTGGTAGCACCGGTAAGTGTATTTGCCGATGAACCAGCGGTTCCGATAGTGTTTGTCGCTCCCTGAGCTGTCAGATTGCCGGTAACTCCCATTGTTCCGCCGACTGTTGCGTTATTAGTAACGCTGGTTGAATTGAGCGTTGCCAGGCCGGAGGTGGTTACGGTTGATAAGGTTGTATTTCCGCTAACGCCCAACGTACTGCTAAGAGTTGTTGCGCCTGTAACGCCGAGTGTACTGCTGAGAGTTGCAGAGCCGGCACTCAAGCTGGTAACGCCGCTGATATTGTTTGCTCCGCTGGTCGTGTCGCTGATGTGGATGCTGTCAGCGGTTAAACCATCGGCTATATTCACTACTTCGCCTCCCATATTGATTGCGCTTGACGTAAGTTCCACATAGGAATCATAAACGTCTTCCCCGCCATCGTTCCTCCTCAGATAAAGGTTGCCCGCACCGCCATTATCATCCTTGCCCGCCCAGATAGTCATGTTGGCTGAAGAAGAGACTGTGGTTGCTCCTGACACTGTCCCTGTGTTTGTAATACCGTAACTGCCATTATTAATACCATCCAAATAGGACATACCGTCTACATCTAAAGTACTGCTGAGTGTAGTCGTTCCGTTAACGGTGAAGGTACCGCCAACAGTCGTTGCAAGACTGCCGATGTTTGTGTTAAAGTGGTCAGCGAAAATCACTGTCGTAAATGTGTTATCAGTGCCCAGATAATCCAGCACATAAAAATCCCCTTCACCATCACCAGTATAGTTAACTCTATTGATTATATCGTCACTGGCATTGATGCCAATATCGGAAGCACCCTCTGTAATACTAGTGTAACCCAAAGCCTGCTTTACAAAAGGCCCTTGAATTATTGACATAACGAGCAAAATTGAGACCAGTTTCCTCAAAGACATTCCCTGACGTTTCATTTTTTGATGCCCCCATTTAATGTGTTGTTTAATATTTTATTGTTATTGAATAACTTCTTTTTTAATCACTACGGTTCCGCTTCCTGCAGGCATAAGAAAGACTTTTACTTTTCCCCCATCAAGCAGAACTATGTTATTTTTAAGCATTGTTTTATTTTTTAGGTGCGGAAAAACGGTTTCCTGTAATTCTTCAGAGCTTTTATCTACATACTCAACCACATCGTACACAAAATCATTGTTAGGAAAAAAACTAACGCTTGCATACAGCGTTGAATCGTCCGGCCTTATAAGTTCGAATGACGTAGAAAAGACATGCTGGTCAGCTGGCTTCAAAGAATTGAAAATGAATACGCCGCTTTTATTGCCCGCAGTGAGAAATGACGCAACCTGGTCGATGCGTTTTAAGCAGGAAAGCACTCCAAATTTAACAGCTGCCTGCGTTACAGCGTGTACTGATTGATTAGCCGGCCGCACTATTGGAGATGCTGGCTTGCTCGCAGTTTTTGTGTTTTCGGGAATATCCTTATTTTGGCTGAAATCCTGTGACGGAGCAGACGCTGAAAGTTTTGTTATTTTACCTGGCTTTTGCGTAGAAAAAAAAGATTTATAAACACCAAAGCAGATTAAGATGATTAAAATTAAAAGCCAAAATTTTTGCGAAACGATAACCTGAAATCCTTTTCTGTACATGAGATGGCATCCTTTCCCTTTAATCCGCCCCAAAAAAAACAAAGCAAGTTCATCCACGTTTATAAAGCACCCCGCCCTAAA
>JAGLSG010000038.1 GCA_023135865.1 Planctomycetota bacterium
TTTTGACAAAAATTGACAAAAAACGTTCAAAAACACTCACTTTTTGCTCGCCTTTTTCTTACCTATCTTATCCAAATTACGCAGGGTGATTTGCCCCCCTTTGGTTTTGGGCTAAAAATAAGGTTCGGCCGAAAAATCGAATAAAAAAAACCCAAAAAATGCCATATTTTTGGATTTTACACTCCCCAAATCGAAAATTTTTTCGACGATTTTGATTGAAATTCATCCCGAATGGATTCCACAATTCTACATTCTTAATTTCAGCATTCGCTCCAATAGCTCCATCGGCAAACCCATAACATTCGTCAAACTGCCTTCTATTCTCTCGATAAACCTGTCCTGAGCAAACCTGTCCCGAGCGAAGTCGAGGGAGTCGAAGGAATCATCGCCATTTTCAGCTATGCCAAAAGCTCCGGCTTTACCGAGCCACGACCCGCCCTCAATATGCTCGGCAATTTTGGCATCTGTCAATTCCTTCGGATAAATAATCGTTGTGTCGCTTTCGACAATCTCAAAACCGCTATTTTTCCCAACAATCGCAACAGCTGTTATTACCTTATGCGGCGCACTGAAAATCTTCCTGATAATCAGTTCAGCTTCCTTACTATCAGCCGGCTTACCAATTATCTCACCATTAAAATCAACAACAGTATCAGCACCGAGCACAAAACAATCGCTAAATTTCGCAGCAACATCTCTTGCCTTTGCCAAAGCCAATCGCTTTGCATATTCGGCTGGCTCTATATTTTCGGTTGGAAAAACAGATTCATCGATTTTGGAAACAACAACTTCAAATTTATAGCCGGCTTTGGTTAGTAGCTCTTTCCGCCGAGGCGAAGCGGAAGCAAGAATCAGTTTCAGCTGATAAGATTTGCCCATAAATCCAATCCTTGAATCAGGGTTTCAATTTGACGTGATAGACCATTTTTCTGCAGAAAATTTCATATTCCTTTTCGATTTTATCGAAATCACCATCAATGTAATATTCAAACAAAAGCAAACTAACCGCTCGATTCCACCGCACGGTCAGCGGAATATTTCTATCAGCTGCGATTTTGCGACCAGCTTCATTAAGCGGCCAATCGCCAACCATTCCATCAGAAAGCATTCTCTGAAATTTCCCCAGCCGTTTGCCATAGCCGTCTTCACACAAAAATCTAACGAGAGCATACGCCTGACTGTAAAAAGCCATCACAGCATCATTTTCATTCGTAGCCAGCACTTCACCGGGATTTGTAGCGACCAATTTTTTCAATGGTATCATCCGATTTTTTATCAGTGTTTTTTTAAGTGCGCCAAGCCGATACATATTTTTAGCCGGGTCGAAATAAAACATTCCCTTCTCTTCACTGTTTGCTTCAAACAGCATAGCAATGCCTTCATCGAGCCAGCTCGGCAGCCGAAATTTGAAATGTCTGTTATTAAATTGATGCCAGCCCTCATGTCCCAAAGCAGAAAACGTTCTCTCTCTGCCGATGTTATACGCCACGCACGAGCCGTTCAAATAATATGCACCAGCTTTTATTTTGCAATATATCGGTGCTTGCCTACCGGCAAAATCCTTCGTAAAATTTTCCCACTGCCGGCGATTTGCAAAAAGATAAACAACAAACGGCCTTTGCGTTTCAACTGATTTGGAATGCTGCGAATTATAGCTGTGATAAGCCGATTCCATAAACGCAGGAACATCGCAGAGCATTAACGGCTCCAAAAGAGTAGTAAAAATTTCATAGTGAGCAGTTGTAATTTTTATCCCCTGCCCATATTTATTTCGCCATGGCTGGAGCGATTTAACAGCTGGCAGCTTTTTCTGCTGTAAATGCTCAATCATTCCATAAACACTGTTAATCGGCATTGCAGCGGTCTTCGATTTTGATTGACTTTCCAAGCAGCCAGAAACAAAAATACAAAAAACAAAAATGCTCGCACAAACAAATAAGAATTTTTCTTTCACAACATTCCTTCTTCCTGTTTTGAAACCAGTTCTATATTTCCTTAAACTTTTTGCCGAATACTTCAGCGGTAAATAAATAAATCTCAGTTTCCGGCTGCTTCCACGCATCAGCAGCAAGGCCGGCTTTGTGTGCACAGCAATAAGAAAGAAACTCCTCCTTACTCCAGCCGGCTTCAGTTGCAACCTGCGGCAAAAAACATCCGCAAGCTCCGCCCTTTTTAATATATATTCCATCAGTTCCCAAACGCAAATCAAGCGGATTTTCTGTTAGTTTGAGAGGCGATAAAATCGATATTTCAATATCGAGTTGCTCAAGTTCGCCGGCGCAAATCGGGTCAGCGAAAAAACGCATATCAGTTGTAGCTGATGCTTTTGCCATTTCGCCAACCAGTTCAATTAGCGGACATTCGGAAATAAATTGACCAATGCAGCCGCGCAAACGGCCATTATTTTTCAATGTTACAAAGCAGCCGCAATTAGTGTTCAAATCCGGCTCGGCTGATTCAGCTTTCGGCAACTTATCATTATTTATAGCTGCCTCGACCGTATCACGGGCAAGTTTTAGAAGCGTTCGTCTGTTTGCGTCATTCATTTTCTTTTTTTCTAACCAAATATATGGCCAACTTTTTTCAATGCAAAGACAAGCATCGCAAGAATTATAATAGCAGCAACAGTAGCAATGTTAAAATACTTTTCGATGAGCTTACGTGCCCTTTCGCCAAAAATATAAAACAACAATGCTTCACCGCCGAATCGCATTGTGCGAAAGACCAAACTGACACAAACAAATTTTATCAGCGATACTTTCGCCATCCCGCCAAGCCAGCTAAAGAGCATATACGGAACAGGCGTTAAAGCTGAAATTGAAATCGCCCAGAAATCATATTTTTGATAAAGCTCAAGAGCGCTATGGGCTTTGTCGCCGAGATGAATCGGCCCAAAACTAAGCTGCTCAAAAAAATGTACAACTCTTTCAGGCCCAATCAGCAGGCCAAGTGAAAAAGCGATAGTCCCGCCGAGAACGGAAAACAGCGAACAAATCAAACCATATTTTAATGAACGTTTTGGTTTTCCAAGACAAAGACCGATTACGAGAACATCAGCTGGAATCGGCACACAGATCGGTTCCGTGATTGCAAGAATAATCAGAGCCAATACGCCGAAGCGCGTATCTGCCCAGCTGACAACCCAGTTGTATAAATGTTTGTGCCAGTGCCACCAAGCAACAGACTCGTATTTCGTATCTCGTATCTCGTGAAGCGTGTTTGATGTTTCTTTGTTGGCCATTCTTTCACCCTTAGAAGTTAATTTTTATGTTTAGAGAATAAGAATTTGCTGTTATAATGTCAATTAGCAAATCCGCACCTTGAACGAAACACACCAAACAATTTAGGAGCAATCCGTATCCGCTCCTTAAAAGCGAAGACGCGACAGGCAAAATTATGGAAAACAAAAAACAATTTGAAAATGTCGGAGATGCCCTGCTTGTTCGAGCGCCGGCGAAAATAAATCTGTCCCTGCTAATAGCCGGCAAACGCCCTGACGGTTTCCACGAAATAGAAACAATAATGGCAAAAATAAACCTCTACGATGAAATCCTTATCGAAAAAAGCCAAAAAAAAGGAATCGAACTTGTCTGCACAGGAAAAAAATGGGCTCCGCAAAATAAAGATAATCTCGTTTACAAAGCAGCTGAAATGCTGCTGGAAAATTGCAGCAAAAAAGCAAATCTCAAAATCACGCTCAAAAAAAATATCCCAGCTGGAACAGGATTGGGTTCGGCCAGCAGCGATGCGGCAGCAACGCTTATAGGGATTCAAAAGTTCCTTAAATTAACAGTAAGTTCGCAGGAAATACACGCAATAGCAGCCCAACTCGGAAGCGATATTCCGTTCTTCTTGGGCGGCCCAATGGCATTTTGCACCGGAAAAGGCGAGAAAATTAAGCAATTACATAAAATTTTTGACTTTCAGGCAATCCTGATACTGCCAAATGTAAGTGTTTCAACAAAAACAGTTTATGCCAATTATGAGGATAACAACAAGTTGTATAAAGAGCTAAACGTTAAAATAAATGACTATATTAGAAAAAACAGGATTGATTTAATCGTTAAAATGTGCGCAAATATGCTAGAGGTAAGTTGCTTTAATCTGAATAAGGAGCTTGCCGAGTTGAAATTCAGAGTTGAATCGTCAGGTATTAAGTCGTTATGCCTGAGCGGGAGTGGGTCAGCAATGTTTTTTATTATAGAGAAAAATGATGGGGAAAATGATGGGGAAAAATTGGGGAAGTGCCAAAACATATCCAATCAAATTTCCGGTTGCGAAACGGTCTTTGTACGCAACAACAAATGGTGAAATTTTAAGGAGAGGCGAGTAAAAATGGAGATAAGTGAAGTACGAGTAAAATTAGTAAGCAATAAGGATGACCGACTAAAGGCCTTTTGTTCAATAACAATGGATAACGAATTTGTCGTTCGTGATATTAAAATAATCGAAGGAACAAATGGATATTTCGTCGCTATGCCTTCAAGAAAAATGAGCGACCACTGTGAAAAATGCAGAGGAAAAAATCACTTCAAAGCTAAATACTGTAATAATTGCGGAGCAGAGCTTTCCCAGGACCGTTTGAAAAGAGATTACAAGGGAAGAATGAAACTGCACGCAGACATAGCACATCCAATCAATACCGACTGCAGGCAAAGAATTCAGGAAAAAGTAACAGCCGCTTTTGAAAAAGAACTGGAAAAATCAAAACAGCCGGGATACAAACCGATAGATATGGATGAAATAGACAACGAAGTTCCTGAAATAATTTAATAAACAATCAAGAGCAATTTAATTTTTCGTTACAGAAAAATCCGCACTGAAAAACGTCAAAAAAAACGTTAGCTGGTTTTTTTGTTTTTGAATAATCCCAGCCAAAATTTGAATCGCAAAACAGTACCAAAAATATGCTCAACCTTTTGTGCTAACCATATTTTTCGATAAAGCGATTTTATTTGCGGTTCACCTTTGGATAAATGCAATGCTCGCCCGATTCTATCAGCTGCCTCAGGCAATCTGCCCATTGCCAAACACAAAAGAGCTGAATCCCTCAGTGCAGGAATATGTTTATCATCAATGTCGAGCGAATGGCCAAAAAATTCAGCAGCATCCGTTAATTCGCCATTTACCGCACTTATAAAACCAAGATAATAATAAGCATCTGCATTGGCACAATCAATATCAACCGCTCGAAGTAAACAATGCGTTGCGTAATCTATTTCGCCGAGCATTAAAAACATCGAACCCATAGAAACAAGCACATCAGCATCTTCAATATTTAATTTCAATTCAGCAATTAAATACTGTCCTGCCTCGCCAAGCTCGCCTTTCATTAGTTCATATTGAGCCAAACGATAACAAGGGCCGGCTAATTCATCATCTTCCTGCAATGCACGATTGAAAAACTCGGCTGCCTCTTCATAATCAGAATTATTAAAAGCAATCTCGCCAAGATAAAACAAAGCCGTTGCCGAGTCAGGGGTAAGTTCGAGTATTCGATTAAATTTTTCTCTCGCTGATTCGGTCTGGCCAATAGAAAGCAGAAACATAGCAAAATCTGTAATCACATCCGTATCGCCCGGATTGATACGCAATTCATTTAGAAAATATTTTTTGGCATACTCATATTCGCCGGCTGCCCAATATGCCTGAGCAATGCGATGATTTATTTGCGGATGAGTAGGTTCGAGTTTAGCGGTTTTCAGCCAGCAATGAATCGCCCTTTTGTATTGGCTGCGAATAAAAAGACTATTGCCAATATTATAATAGCATAAAGCGCAATCCGGCTCGAGCTGCTGGGCAAGGTAAAACATTTGTTCAGCCAAATCATGCTGACCCATTTCAGTGTAAGTTATTATCCGGTTGCAATAACACGACTCAAATGCAGGATTCAGCTGCTGAATATATTCAAACACATCGATTGCTCTATCGTATTGTCCCGTGCGAGTATAATCCACCGCCAATGCGTTCAGCATTTCCAAATCATCGCCACTTATCCCAAGTGCTGTTTCATATTCGCTTATGGCCGCATCGAAATGCCCCTGCGAATCCAAAGCCAATGCCTTGTCAAAATGCAGGGAACTATTGGAAGGGTCGGCCTGCAAAGCCATTTCCAATTCGGATAAGGCCTGCGAAATATCACCATTCTCATAGAACTCAAAAGCCCTGCGTGCCTTACTCTCGCCCTGTCCGTAAGAACCAAATGCAGCATCTTCAAAAGACATAATTATCCCTTAATCTCTATTTCAATCTAACAGGCAATCCAGCCCAATAGCAATTCGACAGAAAGCCAAAGTCAGCTTAGCGGTTTTTTGACAGTTGTATCGGTCGGTTTGGCAGAACAAAAAAACTTATGTCAATTTCAACTATAACCTTTTGCATTCAATCAACTTAGCCCCAAAAATAACACGCAAAAACAACAAACAAAACAAAATGAAATAACTGTTTTTCTGGCAAATTTTTACTAATAGTCTTATAATAAATCGTTTGAAAGAGAATATAAAAAGAGCGTCGCAACCGTTGCGAAGCAGGATTATTTTGGAGAAATAAAATTATGATAAAAGAAATAAAAGGTCAGCTCACAGCCGGCAAAAATAATTATGCTGTTGTAGTCAGCCGGTTCAACGAATTCATAACCGCTAAATTGCTTGGCGGTGCCATAGATTGTTTGCAGCGGCACGGAGCGAAAGATGAACAAATAATTGTCGTGTGGGTTCCTGGTGCATGCGAAATCGCAACCGCAGCAAAAAAACTTGCACAAACTGGAAAATATGCAGCTGTTCTTTGTCTTGGAGCCGTCATACGCGGCCAGACAAATCACTATGAATATGTCTGCCAGCAGGTAACTCGCGGAATCGGACAAATCAATCAAAGCTCACCACAAACACCGGCAATATTCGGAGTGCTAACCTGTGAAACGCTTGAACAGGCAATCGAAAGAGCTGGTTCAAAAATGGGCAATACGGGCAGTAATGCAGCTTTGACCGCTATGGAAATAGCCGACGTAATGCAACAAATTTAAGCTGTCCCAAACAACGAAAGATGCAACAGATGGAAATGGACAAAAGAACCAGAGCCAGAGAACTAGCAATGCAGCAGTTGTATCAGCTTGATGTGCAGGGCAGCGAGGCACTGGAAAATATGAAATTGTTCTTTGCAGAAAATGAATCCGACAAAGATATTATAAAACTCGCATCGCAGTGGACTAAGGCGACGTGGGAAAATTTAAATGTCTGTGATGAAATTATAACAGCTGCTATAATCAAGTGGCAGTTCTCACGGTTGTCAACTGTTGACAGGAGTATTTTGCGGCTGGCGGTGTACCAATTAAAATTCTGCTCGGATATTCCGCCGAAAGTTGTTATAAATGAGGCAATCGAATTGGCCAGAAAATTCAGTGCGGATAAATCAACTTCTTTCGTAAACGGCGTACTTGATGCGGTATTAAAAAAGTTGGAAACCAAAGACTGTATTAAGGATTAATGGATTGAGAATAATCGCAGTTTTAAATCAGAAAGGCGGAGTTGGCAAAACTACAACAGCCGTCAACATCGCTGCCGCTTTGGCAACCGCCGGAAACAGGGTAAATGTTATAGACCTCGACCCGCAGGCAAATCTCACCATACATCTTGGAGTTGAACCCGAATCAGTCGAAGCCGGCTCGTATGGAGTGCTGACGCAATCTGCTGATTTTGAGCATGAACTTATGCTGGTGCGTCCAAACCTCTGGCTGCTGGCGGCAAATATAAATCTCGTAGGAGCTGAAAGCGAATTGGTCAGCGTACTCAGCAGAGAAACTATTCTGCGGCAAGCTCTCGAACCGCTCAAAGATAAATTCGACTATTGCATTATCGATTGTGCCCCTTCGCTTGGGCTGCTGACCTTAAACGCTTTGGCTGCCGCTGACGAAGTTTTGATTCCGCTTCAGCCGCATTTTCTTGCTCTTCAGGGATTCGGAAAATTATTGCAAACCATTGATTTGGTTAATAAGAGAATTAATCCAAATTTGAAAGTTAAGGGAATTTTGCTTTGTATGTTTGATTCGCGAGCTTCACTGCCGAATGAAGTTAAAGCTGACATTGAGAAATTTTTAGAAAATGCCCGACAGACAAACTGCGCATGGTCGCAGGCAGAAATCCTGCCTGTCCACATTAGAAGAAATATAAAACTCGCTGAAGCTCCGAGCTACGGCAAAACAATATTCGAATACGAACAGGACTGCAACGGTGCCAAGGACTACGAAAAAGTAGCCCAATTCATTCACGCCCAATCGGAAAAACCAACCGAGCAACAACAACCGCAAGAAGCCCGCTACGAAGAACAGCCGCCTATTCCACCGCATACTGAACCTCAGTCAACAGAACATCAACTGTAAAAGCTATAACTTATTTCACAACCGCAAAAAACCTCATCTTTAATACCCATAATCCGGCGCAAATAAGGTTATGAAACTGTTTGTGTAAATTATTATGGCACCTCTAAAAATACGTTCTGTCATTGCGAGCGAAGCGAAGCAATCTCATTTTTGAAGCGATAACAGAGATTGCTTTGTCGTTTCACTCCTCGCAATGACATTTTTAGAGGTACCAATTACTTTTTACCTTTGTCTGCGTCTCTTTTTAGGTTGATTGCCCCTACCGATTGTGCTGTCAAATCCAACTATCTTCGGTGATTTTACTATCTTACCAGCAGAGGCCTTTTTGAGCGAGTCAATCAAAGATGTAAACGATTTTTCCTTTTCAATTCGCATCAGCCGTGTTTTTATTGCCTCTTTTACTTTTTCAAACGGCAAAACTCCCGGCTCACTTTTATATGTCTGACGAGCAACTTCGTAATTGCCTTTTTTATCCTTAACAGGCCCGACGAGTTCGCCCTTTTTCACTGCAACTACTGCATCGAAAAATTCCTTACCGAAACGTCTTTCAACTGTTTTGTATTTGTATTTTTTTGCAACTCCGCCTTTTTTGCCATCCCTGTGAGTCGATAATTTTTTAGCAAGCTCACTAATATCTTCGCCCGCCTTTATTCTTTTTAGAACATCCTTAGCTTCGTCAATTGTCTTTGTCTGCACATGCACAAAACCAATCTCGCCAAGTTTTCTCAATTGGACATCGTCATCTTTATTTTCATTATAGAAATTCAAAGCTGTTTTGTCGTTGATTTCGACTGCTTCCTTGACCTGTTGTATCAACTCCTGCGAAACAACCTTTTTGGCCATCATATCGATAAGAAACTTCGCTTTGGTTTGATTTGCAATGCCGCGTTTTTCAGCTTCAGCACTTAACAATTCATTCTCAAGCCACCACTGAGCTGTCTCCGCTATTTGCTGGCCCGTTAATTTCTGTCCGCCGAATGTCGGCCGAATCCAGTCGATTTGCTCCATTGTCAGTTTTTTATCGCCCAATTGAACCATCACATCCGGCTCAAGAACTGTTTTGGGGCTATTAACATCGCTAATTTCCGCCTTTTTCTCAATAGTAACGCTCGGCTGCGCTGCCGCTTTGTCAGAATCAGCTGCCAAACAGGATGTAACCATCAATAAAACTATACACAAACCAAATCTAAAAGTTGTTCTAAAAAGCATTTGCTACCTCCTTTAACAAAAGACTATTTTTATACATACGTAAAACCTGTAATACTTGAATATAACACCTGCTGCTTTCCTGTCAAGTAAGCTGTTGCGGCTGGCGTAATTGCTCTACGATAAAACTTAAAAATTGTGCTGCATAAATTTCACTTATAATCTGGCTGTCAGCTGCCAGCGACATACTCGCTATTTTACGTGCTGATATTTCGCCATTTTCGCAAACAACTTCATTGTCCGCATTGCCAACCGCCAATATCGTGTTCGCTGTTGGCGGAACAATGCCCAAAAAAGAATCAATTCCATACGCACCGAGATTACTAAGCGCAATCGTTTCACCCTCGACCTGGTCAAGCGTTAATTCATTACTGCGTGCTTTTTCCGTCAAAGCCGCTTCTTCTGCAGCGATTTGTGCCAGCGTTTTCTGGTCTGCATTTTTTATCACCGGCACAACAAGACCCTGCGGAGCATTAACTGCAAATCCAACATTAATACAATCAGCAACATCATTATTTTCGCAAACCGCACCTATCATAACTGGATATTTTTTCGCTGCTATTGCCATTGCCCGAATAAAAAAAGCATTCGTAGTAATTTTTACGCCGAACTTTTTTTTCAGACGCGGCCGGAGAGCCATCAACTCGGTAATATCAGCTTTCGATTCAAGGTAGAAACTGGGCTTGGTTCGCTTGGATTGCAGCATCCGAGAGCTGATTAGTTTTTGGATTTTGGTTAGAGGTATATTATTCATTTGTATTTTACGGCGAATAAACACTTTCGAGAAAATGAACATTTGCAAATGGGCGATACAGGATTCGAACC
>JAGLSG010000039.1 GCA_023135865.1 Planctomycetota bacterium
CTAACCAACTGAGCTAATCGCCCGAGAAACGCAAAAATACAGATTTTGAATGTTTTAGTCAAGCTTTTTGATGTTTTCTATTTTGTTCGTTTCAACAAAGCCATCACTAATTGCCGAAGAACATCCGCCTTTGAACCAAACGGCTCCAGCACAACAACCGCTTCATCAGCCAGCCCCTGCGCCAACTTTTTCGATTTTTCCATCCCAACCACCGCTGGATAAGTGCATTTAGCTGACTTTACATCTTTTCCCGCAGTTTTTCCCAACTGCTCACTTGAACTGGAAATATCCAGAATGTCATCAGCTATTTGAAATCCAAGCCCGATTTTCAAGCCGTATTCGCTGAGAAGTTCAATTTCTTTTTCTTTCGCCCCGCCACAAATAGCTCCGAGCGCAGCGGCACATTGAAACATTTTGGCTGTTTTATTTATGTGAATATATTCGAGAAGCTCAATACTGCCTTTTGTTTTTTCCGCTTTCAAATCCGCCATCTGCCCGGCAATCATTCCAGATGGCCCAGCTGCCCTGGCTAATTGCTTTATCAATTTTACCGCAATGGCCGGCTCGGAAATTTCGCCTGCCAGAATTTCAAATGCAAGAGTTAAAAGGGCATCGCCAGTTAGAATTGCTGTCGGCTCATCAAATTTTTTATGACAAGTCGCTACGCCCCGCCGCAAATCATCATTATCCATCGCCGGCAAATCATCGTGGACAAGTGAATAAGTATGAACCATCTCAATTGCAGCTGCGGCGATTTTGGCATCATCATTAATCGCACCACTTGCCAATTCGCAGCAAAAAAGAACCAACGCTGAACGCAGACGTTTTCCGCCGGCAGTAAGCGTATAATTTAGAACTGCATCCAAGCTGTTGTCTATACTGCTCTGCTTTGTTAGAAGCTGAAGCAGTGTATTATTGACCAGCTCGGTCTTCGTACGTAATTGGGTTTCAAAGCTCATTGGCTATTGACTATTCGCTATTGAACACTCATAATAAAAACATTGACGCTGGCCAATGATAAATAATAAACAGCAAATAGTAAATTGAAAAATGATTCTAATTCTCGGCACTACCGGCTCAGGCAAAGGGCAATTGGCCTTCAATTTGGCCAAAACAATCAACGCTGAAATAATCAGTGTCGATTCGATGAAAGTTTACCGCAGAATGGACATTGGAACCGCTAAGCCATCCATAGAACGCCAAAACCAAATTAAACACCACCTAATTGATGTTGTCGAGCCGAGCGATTCGTTCAGCGTCGCTGCATTTCTTGAAATGGCCTCGCAAAAAACAAACCAATTAAATAAAGACAACAAATCAATAATAGCTGTTGGCGGAACAGCTCTTTATATTAAAGCTATGCTCTACGGGTTGTTTGAAGGGCCGGGCACAAATGAGCAAATTCGCAAAAAGCTGCAAACAAAGGCAAAAAACGAAGGAGTGGAAAATTTATATCTGCAATTAGAAGCAATCGACCCCGAAACGGCTGAAAAAATTCACCAAAACGATACGAAAAGAGTAATCCGTGCCTTGGAAGTCTATGAATTAACCGGCAAACCAATTTCGACATTTCAAAAGCAATGGGAAAAGCCGGCTCATAATTGGACAATAGTTGGTTTGCGAAGAGAAAAATTAGATGCGAGCAGCCGAATAAATAAAAGAGTCAAACGAATGTTTGACGAGGGACTTGTCGATGAAGTCAAATCATTATTGAATGAAGATAAACCATTAAGTCAGCAGGCAGGTTGTGCAATCGGCTACGCTGAAATAATCAATTACCTTCAGGACAAAACAAATCTCGAAGAAACAACGGAACTCATAAAAAAGAATACTCGCAAATTAGCCAAAGGCCAGCGGACGTGGTTCAAAACTTTTGAAAATGTAAACTGGCTTGATGTTAAATCGGAAGATACAGCTGAAGATATATTTGAAAATGCAAAAAAGCTGCTCAGCTCTCTCGGTAAAATTTGAAAATCAGGCAAGCTCCAATTGTCGCTGGGCACGCAGAACAGCAACCGCATCGCCAAAGACAAGATGCTTTATCAATCCCGTTGGAACCAGAGTCATTCCCATATTAAGAATTTTATTTTCAACCATAGCAGCTATCATTTTTGCCGTCTGACGTGAAATGTTGTGTTCGCTTACAAGACAATCGGCTATTATGGATTTGTCCCAGTGGCTGCTATCAAGATTTTCCGCATCGCAAAGCACATCCACTTCAGAAAGATTTTGAATGTTAAACGCAGTAACCATAATTCTCGAACGCCGAAGTTTGCGCTGGAAATGATGTTCATTAAGCACCGCAGCAGCTTCTTCGTAACCGGTGGCAGTAAGCACTACCTTGATTAGAGAAAAAATCTCGCTTGTGCTCACGATTTTTGTACGCCTGTTGTGATAAGCGTAATAGGTTACAACATCAGCAAGCTCTTCTGCAGCGCAAACATCCAAATCACCAACAGCAGCAATGGCATTACTAATTGTACCTATCACCTTGGTGTGCAAATACGGCTCAGTGGAGCCATTGGCCTTTACAACTTTCAACTGCATCCCCATCCCCTCCTCTCGACGATTTTAACCGTCGAAAAGTTTCGGCTGGCCGGCATTTTCGCTTTCACGAATAAGCTGGCTAACCTCATTAATTAATTCCCCTGCATCCTTAAAATCACGGTACACACTTGCAAAACGAATGTATGCAACTTTATCTGCCGCTCTAAGATGGCTCATCACACTCTCGCCAATAAAAGCTGACGAAACCTCCTTATCAAAATTCTTAAATATATTCTCTTCAACACTATCAGCAATCTGCTGAATTGATTCAACCGAAACTTTTCTTTTGTAGCAGGCCTTTTGTAAGCCGGAAATAATTTTATCCCTATCGTATGGAACTCTGGAATTATCTTTTTTGACCACATACAATTTAAAACTTTCGCCTATTTTTTCGTAAGTGGTAAAGCGTTTTTTGCACACAAGACATTGACGGCGCCGCCGGATTACCCTGCCAGCTTCGCTTGAACGCGAATCAACAACCTTATCTTTGTCTTCTTTACAAAAAGGACATCTCACAAGCTAAATCCACCCAAGATAAAAATCCAATTACTATAGAAGCAAGAATGACCACTACATTTCGCTATCGCCTACATTCTAATGCCAATATATGGTATGTCAAAAAAAATCTGAAAAATTTTATTTAATGCTGTTTTTTGCGTTTTTTTTGGCTGTAAAAAAAAGGCCTATACCGAAATTCAGCATAATCCGCAAGCAACAGAACAATTGGCCTGCACGAATTGACGAACCGAAGATGCTTTTCTTTTGCGAAGCAGAATTAGTCCACCAAAACCGAAAAGAGCTATTGTTGCCGACTCAGGAACCTCAGCAAAACTTGCATCATCCCACTTACCGCACTGAGTTGTATCCTGTCCGAACAGAACACGAACTTCATTCGCAGTACCTGGAGAGGTAGCGGTAAAGGACTGTTCAACCCAGATATCTGTAAGAGTAATGTTCTGTGAGCCTTCACTGATGTAAACGCTATCCACATACCACTCAAGTGTCATGTAGTAAACACCAGTCACATCGCCGGCATCTCTTTTTGCCCAGATGTCAAATTGGTATTGCGTGCTTGATGCTATACTACTGACATCCTGGTAGACCTCGCCGTCTTTATCACCTACCCAGTCCATTACTCCAATACCCCATGTGCCGGTTTCACGTTCGGCAAAATCGCTCCAGTTTTCGGTTTTCGCATCGCCTGAACTTGCCCACCAAGTAGCGTTTCCTCCGCCGCCGGTATTGTCTTCAAAGCCGGCATTTTGCAGCAAATTTGCCTGAGCAGTCACAGCAAAACCAACTACAAAAATTAAAACACAAAATACAAATAACAATTTCTTACACATAGTATTAACCCCCTTACTTTAATCTTTCAAATGAGCAAAACTGCATTTCTCTATCACTTTCAATACGGATAGAGAGCATTTGGAAAATCTTTTACTGACGTAAATACGCCAAACTTTTTTCATCACACCGCCGCCAAAACAGCTGGCAATCGGCAAAAGAAAGATGACCAACTCACTCAACACCTAAAACTTAATATATAAATTTTAGATAAGCAAATCAAGATGATGTTTTTTTTGTATTTAGCGTGAAAATTTCAAAAATCTGTTTCTTCACTGGTGATTTTATACCGCTTACGGTATGTTTCGGGTATGTCAGACAGCATTCTTTTGGCCTTAAAGGCATAAACACTGTCAGGATATTTTTCTATTATCTGCCGGTCAGCTTCCTGGAGCTATGACCTGAACTGGTAGCTTTTCACTTTGCAAAGCTCTTGCGAGAACAGCTTCATAGACGATGGTTTTAAGTGAAATACGGCATTTTTTAAGAATTTGACAGACTTTTTTATTGTCTGCGGGCATAACAAAGTCAATTGCAGAAACATCGTTGAGCCAAAACGCAAGAGTGTATGACTTTTTATGGACATCAATTCCAACATAAAACTCATCATCCTTTGTGAGATTAATATTCCTGAGCCAGTTTTGTTTATTTGATAGTCTTGTTTTCATGGGTCATCCTTTCAAAATAAGGTTATATTTGCGTTTTTGTTAGAATCACAAATTATAACCGTTTGACGGATGACCTACATATTATCTAAACAAATGGCGGACACTTGGTCCGCCAAAAAATCAGCTCCCTGAACCAGTCCTGCAAATCTCCAAATTTAGATGCCATCCAGATTATTTTTTGAGTTTTGAGCAAGACAAAGTAAAAATCCCAGTGAAAAAACTTGACAAGACACATAAAACCAGCTATACTTACGGGTTATGTTTGTCTTCGCAATTGATTTGTTAATGGGAAATACTCGTCGTGATTGGTGATAAAGATAAATGGTAAGCAAAAGGAATTTGAAATGCGATATATAAGAACTTCAGCACAAGCGGCTTTAATGGCATTTTTGTTAAGCTTAACAGGGTGCTTTTCCTCTAATCCGGCAGACATAGCGGTTTTTGCCAAGCCAGCTCAGATTACTATAACCGACGAGGGCTATATTTTGCAGCCGCCGGATGAAATCGAGATATATTGTTCTAAAGTTCCTGAGGTGCATATGCAGCGACAGCAAATTCGCCCGGACGGCAAAATCATGTTTGAGGCCTTGGGTGAAATACATGCGGCAGGAAAAACGCCAAAAGAATTGGCGGATATTATGAAAGAGAAAATCATGCTGTTATATGCACTGACTGGCGACAATCCCGTTGATGTTCGTATAGTGGCTTACAAGAGCAAGGTGTACTATGTCCTGGGCCAGGTGTTTTTTCAGGGTCCCCAGGAAGCCACTGGACGTGATACAGTGTTAACTGCATTGGCAAAAGCTCGACCGACAACTTTGGCATGGATAGGACGTATTCAGGTGGTCAGACCATCCGCAAACAAAAATATCAAGCCGAAGATATTCGAGTTGGACTATGACCGGATGATAGCACACGGAGATACAAGTAAAAATGTCCTTTTGCAGGAAGGCGATATAGTTTACGTTCCGCCTACAGTGTTGGCGGCAATCGCTCTGAAGGTAGAAGAGTTCGTGAGCCCAATTGGACGAGCGTTCTCTACCGTAAACATTGTACAAGGGCCTCCAGGCAGACAATAATAGGTATCTACCTTACCAGCTAATTATGCATAAGTAATCTGCTTACCTGTTATTAGGTTAAAGAGGGGAAATGGTCGCAGTGATTAATCAGCAAAATAAATTGAAATTGGTTCATTTTGCCAGCACAGCATGGTTTATGCTGGCCATTGCTTATGTTCTGATTTCAGCATTGCGACAAGCGGGTTTTCGTTGGTGGGTTATATTTTCCCTCTCAGGGTATTCCGCAATATTTGTTTTTTTACTAATTAGTCTCTATTTATTCGCAATTTTCAGAGGGATAGATAGAAGCCAGAAAATAGAAATAGAGCATCCCCTAACCAGTACCAGTTACTACGCTGCATTCTATGATGTAAGTCCGTTACTGGGCGGATTGGCGGGCTACGTTGGCTCAATAGGTATTAGCAGAATAAGTGAATTAGTGCTTGGTATTGCCCTTGGGACATTAGCGACTACTTTTTTAATGTGGATAGTGGTAGACCCGGCAATAGCAATTACTGAAAAGATATTACCTGCCAGCCGGAAACACCGCATTGAGCGTTTAACCCGACTTAAAGCATTACGAGAAAAAAAACAGGAAGGACGAAAACGGTTGTTAGCTGATGTATTGTCCCAAAACGAACGAGACATGTCACACTGGCAGGAAGTATTGAAACCACAGGCCGAAAAACTGGCAGAGCTGTTGATAACTAATAGAACTGATTTCAAGCAGGCGGAATGTAAGGCCATTGAAATAGGTGCTAATGCCTGGCAAATCGGGGGACTGAGCTGTATGCAGAAACTTCGTGATATGGTAATAGCAATATGTAAACAAAGGAACCAGAGCAGCGATACTGTTGGCTATATATCTGTTTGGTGGGATGGGATTGGAAGCTGGCAAAATTCTTCACTTTGTTAGAAAGATAAAGATAAGATTGGATATGATATCTTGGCTTTTGAAAGGTAGTGAGGGTGGGAAAAACAACATTTTTATTAACCATAGTACTTATTTTTTCTATTGCTTCTGTGTCGAACGCACTCGACGTTGTCTATGTGGATGTTAATGGCCCAAATGACCCGGGCACAGGTAGTTACGCAGACCCATTTAGAAAAATTCAAGATGCGATTAATGATGCTAACAGTTGTGATATTATAGAAATTCGGCTTGGAATCTACACAGGGCCGGGTAATTACGACCTTGACCCAAACGGCAAATCCATTACCATTCGCAGTATAGACCCGAATAATTCAAACGTTACTGCAAATACAATCATCGACCCAAACGGGGCAGGGCGTGGTTTCTATTTCCACAGTGGTGAAGATGCAAATTGTATAATCTCCGGCCTTACCATCAGAAATGGTTCTACCGGCGGCAAAGGGGGAGGTATTTACTGCTATTACAGCAGTCCTACTATCACAAACTGCATCATATCAGACAATTGGGCTGGAACACATGGCGGCGGTATCTTCTGCCAAAATAGCAACTCAGCAATAATATGGTGCAATATTAAAGGTAACTCGTCTGCCAATGACGGCGGTGGTATAGAGCATTGGCGAGGTGAGCCGGTGGTTACAAATTGTATCATTAGTAACAATCATGCAAACGGTGTAGGTGGTGGTGTGGATTACTTCGACAGTAATAATGTAACGCTGACAAATTGCACCTTTGCAGGTAATTCCGCTAATTCCGGAGGCGCTCTTTATTGCTGGGGAAGCGATATGATTGTGAAAAACAGCATTCTTTGGGCAAACGATGCAGACCCAGGCCCACAGATAGCTCTGAATATCGTTTCGACCAGCAGCATCTCAATTAGTTACAGTAATGTGCAAGGGGGAGAGGCAGCGGTTGATGACCCAGGTAATGGCTTAGCGTGGAGTAGCAACAATATAGATTCTGACCCGTGTTTTGCATCGTTTGATACAAATAGTAACCCCAATTTATGGGATTTCCATCTGCAAAGTTCCTCCGGACGATGGGACGTGAATAGCCAGGATTGGGTTTGTGATGCGAACACGAGTGCATGTATTGACGCTGGTGACCCTAATTCAGATTGGTCAAGCGAACCGTGGCCCAACGGTAAACAAATCAATATGGGAGCGTATGGCGGAATTGATGAAGCAAGCAAAAATGGTAATATCGCCGATTTCAATATCAGCGGCAACGTAGATTTCACTGACCTTATGGAACTTAGCTCAAAATGGCTGGACGTAGAAGCTGGTATTGTGAATCTGGATTTAGCTGGACAGGTTGATTTTGCCGACTTTGCAGTCTTTGCCAACAATTGGCTCTGGCAAAGGAAATAAGGAATTTTGGTATGCAAAAGAAAAGGCCGAGAAGCTCGCCTCGACCATAGACCTATACCTGCATCCGCGAGCCACATTCGCTGCAGATTTTTTATGCTCCTGCTTTAGGGTAGCTCTAATAATTGCTTTTGAGCGACAGGTAGAAAATTTTTGATTTCTGACAAGGAAGACAAATGAGCCTTATTGGTGGATAAGGCGGCTTTTGTCTGACGCAAGTCAGAATCAAAAATTTTCGCATGTTCGCCAAAATGAATTTTTAGAGGTTCCCTTTAGCTTTACAGTGCTCTTTTTCTGCGTAGCCAGCCGACAAATCCAACACCGATACTACCAAGTACGATGGCCCCAGGTGCAGGAATAACACCATTATTGATAAACTTTTCGCTTCCTCCTGATGCGTAGCCCTGAACGTGGATTCCAATAATTACCTCCTGGCTGCCAAGTCCCGCAAGAACTTCGTCATAGGTACTGTCGGGGATAAGAGTAAAAAGAACACCAAGTGATTCACCCGGATGTACACCGGTTTGAGAACCGTCAAAGTCAGCATCCCCAACGTTGTCATAGGTAAAACCAGTAACGAGCTTTTTGATAACAGAGCTCTCGAAACCGCTGGCATTATCCGCTCCTTCCGAAAAATCTACCAAAGGATCTCCTACAAGACCTCCGGTTGCCTGATCAGCATCTATCAACGAAGCAATTTCAAGCAGAACACCGTCAAAGAAATAAACATCTGATATAAAACATGATTCCGTGCCAATATTTCTAAAAGTAAACAGCGTTTGTTCGGAACCACTAAATGGTTTGGTAACCTCAACAGACATTTGTGCCTCGCCAATGGCAGCATCGCCAGCGTTATTGAACTCGTGGACGCGTACGAAGCTATATGTTGATCCGGCCATCGCAGGCATAGACAGCAAGCATAAGATCGCTATCATCTCGAGATACAAAGCTAACCTTTTCATAAGTACCTTCTTCCAAGCTCGCCAAGGGCAAGGCAAAATCCCTGCCCTTAGTTGCTTTTATTTATAGCTATCTTCTTACAAAGTCCTGCGTCTTCTCAGCCAACCGACAAAGGCAACACCGATGCTGCCGAGCAAAATAGCACCCGGAGCAGGGATAGTCATCTGGCCGCTGAAGCCATCTGAACCGTTTCCACCACTATCAATCATAGTCGCAAAGTCAGCACCTTGGAAAGACAGGCTGAAATCGGCGCTGCCGTGAGCAACAATGGCATCCACAATGGGCGAGCTTATGCTGTTACCCGAAGAAAATATCCCAGTAATGTCTATTTGAGAAACAGTGTAAGCTCCGGCAATCGTCCCAACAGGTACTAAATCACCTATATCAAGGGTGCCAGACAAAAAGGTTTCGGTTCCGGCGGCATTTGTAATTGTAATTGTATTACTGACAGGTGTTAGGGTATACGGACCTCCAACGGTACCCGACAACGTAAGGTTCGGTATGTGTACATATCCCGCACCAACCAGTGGGTCGCCAATGCCGCCCTGAACCACATCAACAACAATAGTCTGTTGAGCAAACGTGAACGTCCCTGCTGCTGCACCGCTTCCCGTATACCACCAGCCGACGCCTGAACTAGGGGTGAACTCAAGGGTTGGGCCTGCCAGAACGGGTGCGGCCATAAACCCGAGTATTACCATTGTTAAAATTAACTTTTTCATAATCTCATCCTTCTTTCTTTCCTGAAAAACATAAAAATCTTCAATAAAAAACAAAACAACTAAAACATTCCAAGTATTTCACAAATACACTCAAAATGTTTAAACAAACTTCCAGGCGAGAAAAGGAGGACCGCGGACAAGATTATCAGAAACGAATGCTAATGAGAAATGACTAAGCTGCTCAGCATTAAACGCCAAGCGGTGAAATAGCGAACTTTGACTGTCCAGCCCGAAGACAATAGCAAGCTGGCTTATAATAACACTTTTGTTTCCAGGTATGCCACCGAGATGGCGAAGCAAGCCCACATACCACGTACCTTCGACATCGTTTCGCAGACGGTGAGAATTTTCAAGGTAATGTGGATAAGCAAGCTCTGCACATATTTGTTGCTTAGTGTGATTTTTATAGCTGAAATGGCAGGCAAATCGAGGAAAGGTCTGAATTCCAACATGACCTACCCACAATAGACCCATCAGAGCTACAAGCCAAACCTTGCGGTCTCTATACAGTGAAATACACAGCAAGCCCGTCAGAAGCATCAGTATTGTTGCGGGCACAGCAGGTAAAGATCTTATAGAATTACTATTGGCATTGAGTAAACCAGCAGGGGTTTCCGGCGGCTGCAGAAATTCAGCGCCAATATTGGTCAATTGAGTATGAACTGGTTTGACAGTATTGTCAACTGTGCTAATGCTTGGGGTCGGCAAATCCGCAGGGCAAATTGTCGTCAGGGTGGCGTCCTGGTGCGTTACCGTAAGAGAAGCATTCGCAGCCGAAGCAGCAAACAGCATAAATGCTATTATGCATGACAGACTGTTAGCTCGAAAATAATTGTCTTCTCCGCTCCTGGTCATCCCTCTGCTCCAATACAAAACCAATCGTACGTATACAAAAAGCTGCTTCTTCTCCGATACCTCCCGACCGAAGAAAAATTGCTTCTGGAAATTACTACATGGAGGGTCCCTCCTCCCACATCACAAGCTGCCTCGCACAAGGGCCTTGATTATAGGCCTTACGAAGCATCCGTCAACAAAAAAGTCCGAAAAAAAGACGTTTTTCAGGAAAATTTAGCCACTTCTCAACAATAATGAGAATGAGGTTTTTAATATAATCACCATGAAGGACTACCCCATAAGTAGTAGAAAAACGACTTTATGGCAGATAGCGAAGGTAGGAAGTGTATGTTATGTAGGAGTAAAAGTGTTGAAATGAATGCAGTGAAAACTTAGAGTATTTTTAATATTTTCTGTTCAGCTTTAGGCCGTCATGAGGACGAGAATGGCAAAGAAGATTGCACAGCAATATTGAAATATTGCGAGCAAATCTGATGCCGCCAGCCGACTTGTCCGCCGTAGCACGAATGTGCGAAAGTGGAAGCCGCAACAGGCATAAGGCGAATACGAAAAATTAAATTGCTCTAATTAGGAAGTGAAGGATTAATCCTTTTGAACTGTTCGAGAAGAGGCAGCTATTCCCTCGCCTGGTTTTTTGACCTCTACAATGGGAATAGGATGGATAGATACTGATTTGGTAGAAAATTTGACTGAATCATCCATAAATCTTAGCAGCATTCCAATCTTATTTTTGACGCGGATCTTTCTGTAAATGTTTCGCAGATGAGTTTTTACAGTACCATTTTTTATCTTCAAAATATTTACTACTTCGCCATTGTTAAAGCCCCTGCAAAGAAGCTTCGCCACCTGAAGCTCTCTCGGAGTCATTTGGTATCGTCTCCAGAGGTAGAGCCATTGTTTTTCATTAAGCAAAGTTATCCTCGGCCGCTCAAAAACACACTCATCATCTCTGAGGTCGTTTTTCGTTGAATGTTGTCGGTGCTGATTCATCATCAAATTCCTTTTGATAATTCTTTAAGCAAAAGTTGTGCTTCAGTACTCTCTGCCGCAGACAAACCACCAATTTTAGTATTCAACTCCAATGCTTTTTCTATGTTTTCTGCAGCTTCGCCATTTTGTCCGAGCTTGGCCAAACTCTTCCCTAAATGTAAGTGTGAAACTGTAGCCGATGGTGTTCCATTTGGATAGAGTTTCAGGCATCTGGTAAAATCATGAGCTGCCCTCTCAAATTCGCCAAGCTGGTAATACGCAACGCCGCGAGTGTCGATAAGGTCAATATACTCCGGAGCGATTTCCAAACCACGGCAGACAAGCTCAAGGGCTTGTTGGCATTCGCCCTGCTCTTTGCACAGTATCCAAGCCAAGTTATTAATGGCTATAACATTATCGGGTTGAAGTTCGAGAGTCTGCTGATAAAGTGCGGCCGATTCCGTAAAACGGCCGGTAATCTGTAATAGCATAGCAAGGGCACTCACGGCTTCGGTGGAGTCAGAATTATTTTCCAGGACCATCCGAAGTATGTTTTCGGATGTTTTTTTTGCCTCGCTGTGATTAGCCACTGCCAAATCCCCGGCAATCATAATAGGTGTATGATAATCCTCCGGGTGGTTTCGACACCAATGTAAAACTATCTCGTTTAGCTGGCTCCAGAGCTGGTCGTCCTGAAGTAGCTGGGCTTGGGCTAATAACGGACTTGTGTCATCTGGCGCAGACTGATATAGCGAGTGAAATTGCTGTTGAGCTTCTACTTTGCTACCATTTTTGTAGAGTGCTGCGGCGAGGCCGGTTCTTATTTTTCGCTCGTTGCCGGTACCGCTACAGGCAACTAATTGTGTCCTGAGAAGTTCTACAGCTTTTTGGGACTGGTCTGCAGCAAGATATGTATTAGCCATGTATAGCACAACATCAATATCGTTCGGATATAGTTCTCGCAGTGCCTTTATAGTTGGAATTGCCAAAACCGGTGACTTGGCTGCCTCTGACCGGGCTTTTAACAAAAGCAGGGATTTATCGTCGGGCCGATAGACAAGGCCTCTTAAAACAATATCTATGGCTTTAAGTGGTTGAGCTTGTGCGAGAGCAGTTTCAGCTAAAAGTGCCCAGGCATCGCTGAGCTTAGGCCGCTCGTTGGTTATCTTTTGAAGTATGCCTGTAGCTTCTTCAATCGCTGTAGCCGTTCTCTGGGCAAGCAGCCAACGGGCTTTGTAGAGTCGCAGTCCAATATCGTCGGGGTTTACTGTCAGAACTTTATCGAGAACATTCTTGCCTTGGCGTACAACATTGGGGTCACTTGAGGCCAGCAAGAGCGAAATTGCTCGTTTTTCAATAGTGGTAGTTTCCGGGGACAGAAACATTGCTTTTTGAATGTCAGCGAGAGCTTTATCAAGTTGACCTGCGGAACGATAAAAGTCGCTTTTGGCTATCCAGGGTTCGGCATTATTAGGTTCTATAACTACGGCGTGTTCAAGGTCTTTTTCTGCCTTCTCCGCTTGGCCAAGAAAAGCGAACGTCTTGGCACGAATAATATAAGCTGAGGCATTGTTGAATTTGCTTACAACTTCATCGGACAGCAGCAGCGCTTCGTCAGGTTTGTCTTGACGAACCTTCGATACAATTTGTGCGGCTATTATTGGCAGTAAATCGGGGTTTTGATCCTTTAATTTACTCAGCATCTCATCTGCTTCGACAAATTTGTTTTGCCGCATTTTGAGCAATGCCAAAGACAAGCCGACAGACTGGTTGTTGGGGTCACGAATATAAAAGTCACTGAGAATATCACTGGCAGAAGCCAGTTCACCACGCCTAAGATGGCTATGCAATTCCAATTTTTTTATATCAGGATGGAACATCCTTTCATTAGCTACCTGGCGAAGAATCTCGTCCGCACGGTCGTATTCTTTTGCTTTGTATAAAGCAGCAACGGCTGGAACAATTATACGAATATCCCGCGGCGAGTAATTCAAAGCTTCGTTATAGGTTGAAATTGCAAACTGCAACTCTCCTGCTCGTTCGTAGGCCGTTGCCAGAAGCATTCGGCTGACCATGTCATCCGGATTGGCAAGCAGATTTTCCTTGAGAAGTGAAATAATTTGCGGATACTTGTCTTTGAAATCATCCTGCCCGAACCAGATTCTTGCCTGCTCATACCGCCATTGCCACCCGACCTGCCCTTCAATTGTCTTAATCTCATCGATAAGCCGTTGGGCAAACTCAGTATCGTTATAAACTATTTCAGATCTTAAAAGTCGTCGTTTGACAGGAATATCAACCGCCAATTCGCGATTAAGCCCACTCAGTAATTGGAAACATTTTTCCTGCTCGCCCCATCTGTTATAAAAATCTGCGAGTAATAAACCCAATTGGCGATCAGCTATTGGTTGTTCAAAACGAGCTATCGCATCGTTTATTACATTTTCGCAGTCCTGTCGTCTATCGCCAGCAGCTAATAAAATCGCAAGATAGTTAACCGGCTCAAGTGCCTGTGAGAATGTTTCTGTAATAATTTCCAACTTCTGCTGCGCTTCGCTGATTTTGTCCTGAGCAATCAGCAGCTTAACCTCCGCCATATCAACTTCCATTTCAGAGGGGAAATCGGCTCTTAAGCTACTGAGCAACTGCTCAGCTTTGTCAAACTGGGACTGAAAAAGCGTAAGCTGAAGCTGCAAAATTTTAACCGGCAGTGTATTATCAGACTTTTCTTCCAGCACAGCGAGGCGTTCTTTTATGTCCCTAATTCCCCAAACGCCCTCTACTTCGTGTGGAATTGGCCGCTGCATTGATGGGGTTTTGTCCCTCAGGTTTTCTGCAAGCAGTTGCATCTGGGCTTTAGTATACAGCAACACTGCATCGAGACTATCCGGAGAAATTTGCATCACCAGGCGGGCTTGTTCTGCTCCCTCAGCCCAACTTCCAGTTTCAGTCAACAATCTGGCAAGATTCAGCCGGCCACTAACGAGATTAGGCTGTTCTGAAACCAGGGCACGCAGCTGTTTGATGGCAGACTGTTTGTCACCTGAGCGTGACAGTGCAGCAGCGAGTGCCAAGCGTACTCTTCCAGCTTTACTTCCCAGTTGTATCGCTTCGTACCAGCATTTAATTGCCTCATAACTATGGCCCCGCTTGTCAGCTACAAAACCTTCAAGAAAGGCCGTAGTTGCCGGCAAAATATCGTTTTGGTGCAACTTGGAAATACAATCGTTGGCACGGTCAAGCTCATCACATCGGATATACAGCTCAGCAGCAATAGGCATAAAATCCAGGGGCTGAGAAGAAAGTTCATTCAGACCTGTCATGGCAATTCTGGCCATTTCTTTTTTCGAGCCGGATTTCAGTACAAACCTTGCCCAGGTTTCCCAGAGGAGCAAATTTTTTGGCTCGACGGACTGAACCACCTCAAGATGTTTTCGTGCCTTATCCAAAACGTTTGCATTGATAAATTCCCCTGCAAGACGTAACCTTACGGCGGGCTCGGACAAATCCTGCTGTTCAGCCTGTTCTAAATCAATTAGGTTTTTAGCTTTATCTCCACGCCTCAAATAGTAAGCTCCACGGATAATGTAAGCTTGGGGGGAAGATGGATTGTTTCTCACTGCCTCGTCAAACCAAAATTGAGAGGGCTGTGCGAAATCTTCGCCGCGATGTTCGGTTAACAGGCCCAATACGTCGTAAGCCAATATTTGCTCCGGATGTTCTTTAATAATATTTTTTAACTCTTTTACTGCATCTTTGAATTTCCGCTGATTGATAAGGGCAATTGCCAGCATTCTTCGCAATTTGGGGGACTGATTCGTTTCGAGTACTCGGCTGGCAATTAGTTCGGCCTCACCAGACATTCCCATTTGTAAATATATTTCAACGAGCATTAAAGCAGCTTTAGAATCACTTTTGTCTATCCTCAAAATAGCTCGGTAAGCCGCTATCGCCTGTTGAACATTATGGCGTTTGAGAGGCCTGATGTTAAGCTGCGCCTGAGCATATTTAAGTAGTACCGACACATCGTCCTGCACAACGGAAATATAACGGCCAAGATTTTCTGTCGCCTCCTTCCAGTTACATTCATCATATGCCTGATTGCCAAGGACAAGCCCCTGATCAGCCCTTCGGCTTCTTTGCCATCGGCGCATCCAGGAAGCAGTTATGGCCAAAACAACAAGCCCAATCAGCAGAATAATTGCCAATTTCCAGTTAAAATATCTTCTTGGCATTTACTTGTCCTTTCATATTTGTCTATTGATAGTTGTCAGAACTGATCAATGAAATTCTTTACTATCTTCCTGGCTGTTTGCCAACATATCCATAAGTCTGTTTTCAACGTTACATTCTTGACATATTTAATATCGTAGTGTATCCACTCCTGAAAATCTTTCATCGCTCGACGTGTTCTACAGGCCTGCCAAAGACCTGTAATACCCGGCCTAACCGAGAGTCGAGCATCCCGCCACGATGGACACAATGTATTTTCGGCCTCAGGAGAAGGCCTCGGGCCAACCACGCTCATCTGACCGAGCAGCACATTAAAGAATTGAGGTATTTCGTCGATATATGTGTTTCGCAAAAATTCGCCAACAACGCTGATTCGTGGGTCGTTGCTCATACTGAACTGAGGCCCGTCTGCTTGATTCAAAACCCTTAGCTTGTCTTGTATCTTGTCAGCTCCTGCGAGCATAGTTCTGAATTTAATACAGTCAAACGTTTTGCCGTGCAGTCCCTGCCGCATATCTTTGAAGAATATCGGTCCGCGGGATGTTAATTTTACAGCCAGAGCAATTATTGGGACAACAGGTGCAAAAAGAATAAGTACGACTATAGCCGCAGCAATATCGGCAATTCTCTTAAAGCATCCAGAATAGGAAAATCTCGACCAGGTTCGAAAATTATCCCGGCGTGAACCTCTATAAATCATTTTAATATTTACATCCTGCTTGCTGTGTTTTTGATTATGCCGTCCAGCAGTAAGAACACGATTTTGGACAATATAGTTCTGTGGTATGGAAACTCCGGGGCCAATGATTGATGTTCTAATAACGGCTCCTTTTGAAATTCTAACATCGTTGCCAATAATAGTCGGACCTACTATAATTGCATTGCGGCCAATGCTAACATTTTTTCCGAATAATACTTTCCCAAATATTTTGGCACTGTTGTCATCCGGGATTCGACTTGGGAAGTTTTCTGCATCAAAGTAATTCTTTGCCGAAGAATTGAGCTCAGATGCAAGAAAACCAAGCAGCCCATCCTCTGTTTCCAAATCCAATACCTCACCCCCAACATTGAGACTGCGGACTGTCAGTGAGTGCGTAAAACAAGCATCAAGAAACTTTGAGAAAACCAAGGGTAAAGTATCATCAACCAAAAGTTTATTGAGAACATCAGTTTTTACAAAAAGGTAATGCGGCCAATCGTTAGGAATTGACACTGGCTGCACCGAATCTTTGTAGAACCGCCTAAATCCAACAAGCTTATTTTGAGAAGTAACCAATAATTTCTCGTGGACGGTTTGCAGTTGAGGTATTACGTTAACTGTTATGATATCACCCTGGAATTGTTCCAGAATTTTGTTTAATAGCTGATTGTCAATGTGAGTAACATATCTTCCATTTGAGACAATAAACCATGAATTTGCTTTAATCCTATTTGTAATTTTAGAAGGAACAAGTAAGTTTTCTTTGTAGTATATTAAGTTTGTATCAATCTTTGCCGATTGGCTAAGCCATTCATGTGGAATCGCTATAACCTCATTATTACTTCGATTGCGAGAGTTACCATTCAAGCATCTAAAGGTAATAGCGGAAAGTGGTTCGGTACAAACAGCAAATCGGAGCAAATTACGTGAATTGGGTTTTTTCGAACCCTGTAAATTAGCTTGTTTGCCACTATTAAGCGGCAGATATTCATTTCTATGTATGATAATTAACTTCATATTTTTTCTGTTGAATGGATATTTTTATGTGATTATTTCGAATCCTTGTCGTCTTTACGGAATTCTTTTCTTGAGAGCAGAAGCATTGTTTTTGTGTTTTTCTTACGATTATTCCAATTACCCCTCCCTGCAGCTTGATCCGTATAGTAACCATAGGCATAGCGATTATGGCTATAATTGATGCCGACATTATGAAATACTGTACCCAATACTTTTACTTTTATTTCTTGCAGCCGTTTAAGTGTTTCTTTTAAATCCTGTCCTGTAGTACGACCAGAAAAGCTTGTAAGAATGACCCCATCAGCCATTTTTGCCAACAAAAGCGCATCTGGAAAAGCCAAAACCGGTGGTGTGTCGATAATCACATGGTCGTATTCTGTGCCGGCGGTATTCAAAAATTCACCAAAATGAGAAACCGAAAGCAACTCGGAGACGTCTCCCATCCTTTGCTCTGCGGTTAATACATCTAATCCTATTGATGGTATAGAATGAACAAAATCCTCAAATTTTTCACCAAAGAGCACATCATTTAACCCCCTTGGGTTTTTGGGAAGATTTAGCAACCGTCGGATATCGGGCTTCCTTAAATCACCATCTACCAACAATACTTTTTTATTAGCTTTGGCCAGACTTGTTGCCAGGTTAATGGCAAATGTGGTTTTGCCGTCACGCATCGCTGCGCTGGTGATGACCAGCTTATTTGGAATGCCGTTCCCATTCAGTAATCCAAGATTGGCACAAATATTTTGATAGTCGCAAGATATTTGCCGGGGCAGCTTGCGTGTACTAAAGTAATCTGCATTGGTAGTAGTGCCGATTATTCGAATTCCGACACGCCTGGCAATATCGTCAGGTGTGTAAAGACTATAGTCAGCCTTACCAATTAAAAGAGCAATGGAGCATCCGGCTGCCAAAGAACCAAATATAAGAGCTGCCGTGTATTTGATGCGTTTATTCGGAACAGGAGCCACGCTGGCATTATAAGCAATGGAAATTCTTGCAGGACGTTTTCGTTCCATTTCGAGTTGCTGAACGCGTCGTCTGACGGTGTCATATAATTCTTTAGTGAGATACAACTGTTCCTGTTGATCCTGAATAGTCAAATGTTTACGGCCAAGTTCAATGGTTTCGCTATTTTCTTTGGCCAGCATATCTTGCAGTCGTTTTTCGTAATCTGCAATTTGTGCCAACTCTATTTTTGCATTAGCAAGCTGTCCTTCATAATTCCTGGAAAGTTCTTTTGTCATTAAATTGTCAAAAGTTTTTCCCAATTCACCACGTTTTTCTTCGAGGCGAATCTCCAATGCCTCCAAAAGTTCAGCTTTTCGTTTTAATTCAGGATTGGTAGGTGCCAATGTCTGCCTGGCAACAATAAGTCCCTGGTCAAGTTGTGTGATGTTGCCCGAAAGTACCTGGAATGTAGGGTTAGCATTAATAAACTCGTACCGCATTTTGAAGCGTGTGTCAGGTGAAGTCTCTTGTTGACCTGTTTGGTCAAGCAATTGTTGTTGTGCCTCAAGTGTTATTCTGCGTGTCTGCATTTTGGTAAGTTCAGTTTGTAGGTCAGCAACTCTCTGCAGCATCATTTCCTGGCGTCCTGTTAAAGCTACGCTTCCATATTCTTCTGCCATCTGGCGGATAGTTTGTCGCTGCCTCTGTAGTTTATCCGCCAACACTTTGCTTTCTTTTTCCAAGACAGCAAGTTTACGATCTCCACCCTCTGTCTCTTTGGAAACCTCTATAGCCATATATGCTTTGACAAAAGCATCCACTATTTGTACGGCTTCTGTTTTATCCTGATTTTCCATTGTTATCATTATGAGTTCGCTTTTACGGCCGGGAATTACAGTAATATTTTCGTTTATCAATGCATTTCTCAACTTAGCAACAGGATTAGCAGCACCTTCAAAAAACTTCATGTTTTTATCCACAATATCATCTGCTACCCTTTGTAGAACCTGGTCACTTTTGATTAAGTCAGCCTGGGTGTTCATAAAGTTCTGATACATCGGTATTACACCTTCAGACTCTTTGTCGCTGAATAAAATACTTGAAATGATTGGTGCAACCCGAATTGCGGCAGTTGCAGCATAGGTTGGTTTGGTCAAAAGCCATACAGCCGGAATACCAATCGCGCATACCACTAAAAATGTTACTAACACTATATACCACCGGCGCAGAATGGGTAATATCAGATTAGGTGCAGAATCTGCTTTGATATCCGCAGGTTCCTCAGGAGGAACTACCCTCTGTACGATTTGTTGGTCATGATGTTTTTCCATCATATCCATTTTTTGTTTACCTCCGAAAAAGATAAGACTTGTGAACGTGATTATTTATTTGCCAATACAACTTATGTTTCTATGTGGACTGTCGCAATTCTTGTTAAGAGCCAAAGCTCAAGAACAATTGCTCCGAGTGCCAAGGGCATCATTGCATAACCGCCAAAATCATGGAATATTTTCTCCCAGTATTCGCCACTGAGCTTTGTGAAGGCAATTGCAGTAATCGTTAACCGTGCACTATTGCAAAATAGAGCGATTGGCAGACTTGAAGCCAGGACTATCACTTTCTCCCACCATGTTCGCCTTATCAGCAAAACAACTAAGCCGCCAATCATAAAAAAGGCCATAATCATTCTCAAGCCATTACAAGCTTCAGCTACTGCTACTGTCGTACCGTTTAGATGAATAATATTGCCTTCCCGTATAACGTTATAGCCTAATACCTCAAGACAGAAAACCGACGAGGAAGTAGCCCAGCTTTGCAAAGGCAGCATTATGGCATAGTGGACCGAACGCGGCAGAGGGAACATCAAGCCCAGGAAAACTAATATTGAAAATACCTTACGGAAAATTTGCCATCCTAACAGCATCAGCACCAGGGCTGCAATACTGAGCACAATAGACAATCTCTCTGCAGAGCCATACATAAAGAATTGCCCGGAAAGTCTGAATGTCTGTGCTCCCAAAAATCCAAACAAGCCCCAAACAGAAGGTCTTAGTCGGCACTTGACGAGATCGTGTCGCCTCGACCATAGGATATAAACAGCAAGAAATGGAACTAACAATCCACTGGAATATTCGTCACTTCGCTGCCAAATATTCCAAAGGTCTACCAAATTGGGCCAATAAGACCAAAGGAATGCAATTAAAACCAAACCGCCCGCAAACCATGGCCAGATATTTATTTTAGGCGATTTTGCCCAATTTGGTAATTTTTCATTTACCTTTTTGAGTTGCGGTTGCAATACTTGTTGGAATTTGTCTGCATTATTTTTCACAACATTCAATACGTTGCTGACCGAACTTTTCAAAATTCCGTCTGGTTTACATGGTATGGACTTTTCTTCCACGATAGTATGATTTCGCACAACAGCTTGGTAATCAATTACACATCGTCGGATTTCACAGTTTTCTCCGACCTTAGCACTATCCCAAAGAACGCTATTTTCTATGAGACTATTATTACCGATACTAGCGCCGGAGCCGATTATCGTAGGGCCAAAAATAACGGCTTCTTTTGAAATAGTAGCTTTATCCATAATCACAACCGGCCCATAAATCCGAGCGCTGGGGTCAACCTTTGTGGTATCGTCCAGCCAAATGTTTTCTGAGCCGTTTAATTTTCTACGTTGTAAACCTATATCTGAATCGCAGCAATTCTGAAGGTAATTGGCAATTGCGGAAAGATATTCAACTCGATTTCGAAAACTTGCAAGCGGCTGCTTCAACGTTGCGGTATGAATAGCTTTGCCAGCCCGCAACATAGCGGGAATTAAACCTTCTTTAATATCACAGTAACCTTCACCGGGGATGTATTCCAGAGCTGAAGCCTCACAAATATAGATTCCCGTCGAGCGGTTTCCTGAACCGCCGTTTTCCAGTTCCGGTTCGAGCATAACTGTCAGATCAGATTTGCCAGCCCGGTGAGCTTGTATAAGTGTGTCAATATCTGGCGACGTCAAAATTGTGCCTGGGAATACTAAGAACAATTTATCTTTGTCACCATTGGAGGCATCACGAACACATCCGGCAGCGCCGACGGGTAATGGTTCCTCCAGAAATTTTAATTGCATCGAGTTTACTGTGGCGATGGATTTTTTCAGCAGTAAAGCATCACCATTGGAACAAACAGTAACCTGCTTTATCCCCTGATGGGATAAATGACGCAGCAGATGTTCAATTGCCGGTCTGCCTGCTACTGGCCATAGTGCTATAGGCAAACGCGATGCCAAGGGGCATCGACCAAAATCACGACTCCCGGCCAATATAATAGCTTTTATGTTTTGGTTAATCATAGTCTTTTAGTCTATAGATTACCGTTTACAGACAACTGGCTACTGATTATTCGCCCCCTAAGATGAACCTTTATTTTATCAAAATTTGCATTCAAAATCAACTAAAATAGCGGGTGAACCATTACTAAATTTTCGTCAAGGCCCTATAATATTTACCTGGAAGTTTAAAAATCACATATTGGTGGAAAGACTCAATGGGACAAAATACATTG
Organism: Planctomycetota bacterium; assembly: GCA_023135865.1. Lineage (GTDB taxonomy): Bacteria > Planctomycetota > Phycisphaerae > Sedimentisphaerales > Anaerobacaceae > JAGLSG01. The sequence goes on from JAGLSG010000039.1 coordinate 21,884, forward strand.
AACGAATAAAGGTTCTAGGATAAGTTTGGTTGATGGCTTTAATATTTTTTTTGCTATAGTTCATTGAGAAATTTGCTTATCCTATTAATCACAGCTTCTGCCTGAGTTTTTCTTGGCTGTGGTACAAAAGATTTTAATTCTTCAAGTTTTTCGGGCAATTCTTTTTCGCTATAGGCTACCAATATATGTCCAAGCTTTTCAAATTTCCTTGCGGTTCCAAGTTGGTGGTCATTTACATGTTCACCATAGCGTTTCAATCTTGGCATTACAAGCAAAGGCTTATTATGACGTAGTGCCGTGGTTATACTTCCAATGCCAGCATGGCTGATCAGACAGGAAGCATTCTTTACATATTTATCAAACTTATCTTTTCCTAAGACTTCAACACATTTGATATTTTGACCTTTAGTTCCACCCTTTCCTACCTGAGCAATTATATTTTCCTCTAGCAGGCCCTCTGTCACAACTTTATCAACAGCCAGTACAAGCCTGTTAAAAGGAAACAAAGTTCCAACAGTCAAAAAAATCATATCACAGCACCCGCAAATTCAACATTCTTATATTTAGCAGCCACATCAGGCCATTGTGACAATATCAAATCCGCAAAAGGCCTTATCATACGTCCGCTCATGGATAGTTTTTCAGTATTAGCAATGCTGTCCAACCAGACAATCTTAGCTCCGAATAATTTTCCCACGAGACACAAAAGATATCCTGGGGCAGCTCCGGTACTAATGATTACATTTGGCCTTTTGCTTAGGATTATCTTTATACATCTAAAGAAGACGAGAATTACTTGAAATGGGTGTTCTCGATTACATTCCCCAATAAGATAGAAAGTGCCTTTTTTTTCAAGTGTTTTTGCAATTGAATCCAGAGTTGAAACATAAAACACTTCATAATTTTTAAAGGCGTTAGCTATATTTAACAACTGTGTTAAATGACCACCAGCGGAAGCAGCCATGCAAATTTTCATTTTTCTGTCTCTTGACAAATCTCCTGCCATCACATCGAAATCCTTATTTCTCAAATAACGTTTTAAGAACTAATTTAGCTTTGCTGTCCCAGGAAGCATTCTCGACCTTTTTTCTTCTTGCTGCGGTGCGATCAGGGTTATTTTCTTCAATAGCTTTTTTTATACATCTGGCAAAATCTTCAGCGTTGTCAGCCTGGTAGACAACATCCAGATATTTTTCCAATTCCGGAAATGGTGTGCTCACTACGGGTTTGCCAAGTGCCAGATATTCTTTTAGTTTTATAGGATTGCACGCCTGTATCCAGCGATTCTGCCGCCATGGCATAATTGCAACATCGAAACATTTGCCGTAATGCGGTATTTGTTCGTAAGGTTTTTTGCCGAGCATTATAACGTTATTCTTCGCTGATAAGCCGGAGCAGTCGGACGATGCATTGCCAACGAAAACGAAAGACATTTCACTCAAAAGCCCTACTACTTTTTCTATCAGGGCAAGATCGAAAGTATGGCTATCTATTCCACCGAAAAAACCTACGACAGGTTTTTTTATTTCTTTCATTTCGTCCGGCACTTCCTGGTTTTGCTCGGCACAGGCGAACATATCAAAATCTACACCGTGGTCGAGATAGATTGCCTTTCTACATTGAACCGACTCCTGTTCATACAGAGTTTTATTGACAAATACCGTCAGATCGGCATCGGCCTTTAGCTTACGGTCGTATCTGCTGATTGTCTGGTTATCTACATTTGGATATTCTTCAAGCCGATCCGTTCGCTGGTAAACCAGCTTTGATTTTTTCATTTTAACAGCGACGTCACATGCCCCCGGGCAGGCCACCCAGACTATAGGTTCACAGATACCAAGCTGACGGTTTGCGTACCATAACTGTGTTCGCAGAAGTTTTTCATTAACTTTTCTTAACCACGAAATATGATGCACAGGAATTGAGGCTGGGCTATAGACTCCAAAGCCTGCGTCAGTTTCCTGAAGACCTCTGAAAATACTTTTTGCTTTGCGGACTATTTTTTGGACAAGCTTGCCGTTTTGCCCAAGCTTAGGTTTTTGGATCACAATCGAGTTGACATAAAGAGCCGTGCCTAATTTCGCAAACCGTCGCATTAGCTGCATATCTATATGTGCTTGGTTGTGATACCACCAGTCCTCACCGCCAAAGCAGACAAACGACATATTTCCATTATTTGCAACTGCCATTTTTATCTCATTAAATCCTGAAAAATACTTACGAACTTAACATATATCGCTCGCATGATATTTGGGGAAACCCGCCCGAACTTTTTGATACCAAATCAGGCGATTACATCTCTTAACTTTCCCGCGACCAATTAGTCGAAAACCTGCACGTTCAATGCCCCGGATTGAAGCTAAGTTGCAGTCGCTGCAGGCGACAAAGAAACGCTTATTACCTCTTCTGCCCAGTGCCGAAACCAGCTTGGTCAGGGTCACGGGATAAATGTGTGACCCTCGGTATGCCGGAAGGGTACAGCAATGTGAAATCATAATGTAGTCCGAAGTCAGGGGGAAAAAATATCGTCCGACTTTATCGCCGGTTTGTGTCCAGGCAATGTGTGCCACTTTATCGTCCAGCCTAGCTACCCACAGAGATGCCCCATTGTCGAATAGAGTTCCTATATCATAACCAATTTCTTTTTTGAGTTGGCTCAACTCGTTTCTTAGGGATGCGCTAATCATCTCGTATGATTCAATTACTTCAATACGATAGCCCGGCATTTCCAGAGGCTCCTTGACATTAGACGCTGCCATTTCGAACACCAAACGGTTATCCCAAAGGATTTTTGAGCGGACAACCTTGAGCAACAGAACCAAGAAACCTTTAGGATCTCTTCGGGAAATTGTATGTTTTAAGAGTGAGACTAAGTATATAGTTCTTACCTCGAAAATTTTTTGGTTAATAAATTATTCCCAATTACACAAGTCCAGAAGTTCGTATCCAAACCTTTCGAAACGGTCTTGGCTTGATAGCCAACTTAGGGGCAATTCTGGCAAACCATATTCTGCAGTAAAGCAGATTGAGAAGCCGTGCGCATAACCGAAAGAGGTAAACTCGTATCCTAACCTCTGACCTCTGTCGCGTGACATAAAGGCTCCTGATTGGGTAAAGCTCGCCACCAAGACTCCGCTTGTGTTCATACTTGCCCCGCATGCTGTCTATGCATCTCACGCCTTCTGTAATGGCCGTTTTCACCTGTTCCACAAAGAGGATTCTACCAAGACCGAATTTTTGTAAGTTTGATATGGTGGATTGGGAGTTCAACAGGGAGAAATACTTATCTCCAAATTTATATCCATATTTGTGTCCGAGACAGAGTTCACCGAGATCAATTCTAAGAAGGCGCAGTCTATGGTGTTTTAATTGGGCGGTTGCAACTTCGTGGTGAAAAAGCTGTGCGTTGGGCCAATCGCCAAAATGGCCTGCTTTGCCCATTTCTCTCCAATGAGATTGGTGGGCCCGTACGAATTCACGGAACGTTTTTTCGAAATCTTGCGAGGTGACGAGTTGCGAGTTTATGGAGAGGGATTTATCTTTGGTCGTTTCGCACATACTTCTATAGCTTCGCCCGATATTTTTTCTTTGTTTCTTGCTGAGGTTGGAAAGTTGAGTTTCCCAACTGTCGAACAATTCAAAATATGTTTGAACCCCCTTTATTTCGCTAACGACAGAAATAGAACCACATGGAGATTGGTTAAAAGCATTCTTTAGGTCATCATAATCTCCATAAAGACCGGCAATTGGACCTATGTGTAAAATGTCCCAATGCTCTTTGGAAATCAGATCGCAAAAGTTGTCTACGACGGCCTTAATATGCTCGCTATCTATAGGAATACTGAATTGACTGAGAGTATAGTCTGAACCAACGATTTTTCCTGCTTTCACAAATACAGGCCCCAACCAAAGCTTCTCAAAAAATAGCGGGATTATCCCGACCAATTCCGTGTTGCACCGAAAAATAAAGACTTTTAAATCGCGATTGCCCCCGTAGTATTTCCACCATATCTGGCACCAGTCGAAAGTCATGAATATATCGCCGGAGACTGATTCTACGAAGGTGTCCCACTCCTGCTGAATGGGCTGTAATTGCTCAAAATCAGTATAGACCTTCGCGTGCACAGCGCTAACCGTCTGTTTATTTGTTGTAGTCATTTTTGTGTACTTTTTACAATCCATCAGTGGGAACTCACTTTTTTATCAGCTTGTATACCTTCTCTGCCATACGCCAAATAAGCTTGACACGCAAACTAGAGCAGGCCTCAAAGGTCCCGATATGCAAGGCTTCTTCGGCTCCCATTCGGACCTTAAATTGATAAACGCTGGGATTGTTGTAAGGATCAATACCGCCGAGGTCGTATCTTTTCATTCCCGCGGATTTTGCGGCAAGGAGGGTTTTCCACCAAGCCAGGTAAGGCGCCCCACACTCAAGACCTTTTTCGTTGCTGGCAGCTAGAATTCCCAAGGCTGTATTACCCAAATAACTGGTGGCATGTGCCGTTACATGTTGGCCTTCCCATAAGGCGACGACCACCTTCATTCTTTCCCGTGCTGATAATAACTGCTGAGCTTTGACAAAGACCAAGGGGTCGACGCCCTTGAACCCTTTTCGCTTTAGTGTTGATCGGTACAGTTTTTCGACTACCTCGAAATACTCGGTACCCGTTCCTTCTCGGACTTCAATATCCATTTTTTCAGCTTTATTTAAATAGCGGCGCCAGCTGCGATGCAGTCTTTTGCGGAGTTGCTCTTCGGTACCCTCAAGCGATAATAGCATGGTGCGGTAGGGCAAAGCGGCAGGAACTTGGTTAAAGCCGCTGGCCTTGAGCATTCGAGTCACTTTTCCGCGATCTTCCTCTATGTAGATGTTGGGGACAATCCGTAAAATATTCACTTTGGTTCCAAGATAAGCCTCACGATATCTCCATAGTGCCCCAGTGGTGCACTTCATGGTATCGTCTTTTCCGTATAGCAGAGGGCCCCATTGGGCATACCCTATCTTGAGGCCTAGGCTCTTGATGTGCTTTATACGGGTGTGACACATCGTGACAACTCTGTCATTTTCATCTTTTATTACAACCCTACTGAGCTCTTGCCTGTCGTGCTGAGCCCGTACCTGTTGATATGCGCAAGTTTGGTACATATTGTAGTCGGCAAAATGCCTGGCATATTGCCCCCACTGTTCTTCTTTAGTAGGATCAATAATGACTTTATAAGTTATGTGGCTTTGCATCATAGTCTCATAAGGAATACAGTAGTTGTGGCATCTGAATTTACTTATGAAAAAAACGGGTTTTGAGTTTCCGCAAATGGCTAGTCACTTGGTAAGCTCCGCTGACTTTGAGCCTGAACTTCAACATATTCATATTCGGGTCTACCACGAATCGTCCGATTTCCATCTCAGATGGAGAATCATCGACGGTATATGGATCCACGGTAAAGCCGTATCGGTAACCTGCTTGTTTGGCTTGTCCTATCACATTTTTGTTATATCTGCCCAGCGGATAGCTTATAGTTGAAACTTTGTGGCCTACGATTTGCTCAAGCCTCTGCCGTGATTCGGTTAACTCGGTCTTTAGTTGCTCAGGTTCTGTATCTGTTAGATCAGCATGGGAAACCGTGTGAGAGTGTATTTCAAAGCCCTGACTGTCAAGTTCACTAACCGTTTGCTCGTTTATTACAAACTCATCACAGTCGTAAGCCCAGGGTGCCTCAATATTCCATCTCGGCGGTTGTCCCAGATTTCCGACTGGTGTAAACATAGCACCTTTTAATTTATATTTCTTTAGAATCGACCAGCCGTTTTCAGCCACACTTTTAAAGCCATCATCAAAGGTAATTGCCAAAGATTTTTCAGAGCCGTCGCCTGACATTCTCATTAGTTCCGTAAGACCAACAACCCGGCAGTGATTTGCTAAATAGGATATTTGTTTTTCAAAGCCATGGATTTCATTTTTCTTTACTCCATGGTAATAGATAATAACTCGCTGTTTTTTCCGCCGCATCAAAATCAGAGCAATTGCATAGGAAGCAGCAAGAAAAAACTCCATACCATCTATTAACATTCGTTTGAGTTTGAAAGATATTGATATCGTATTTTTTGCCGAATACTGATGCGATTTGTGAGGCGGCTCTATTCCCAGGATGCAGTACTTGAATACCCACCAATATTTCTTCGCCAAAACTTGCTTCGATCCTGTGCTGCCGCCAAAAACTTTCTTCAAACCCGCCATTGCCATTGCAAACATGGCTCGTAATCCGGAATTAATCGTTACCATCGTACGTGCCGTAAAATAACTTGTCAGACTGTGATGTTTTTTAAAGAAAATTAAAAGGCTCTTATGAAACTGAACAAACATCTTCAACTCTTCCTGCTTGCTGCTTTGATCTCCAATGTGGATTATCTTTGCTCCAGGCCAAAAGATTATTTCCCAGCCTGCTTTGCCAAATCGGTAGCACCAGTCGGTCTCCTCGTAATATAGAAAATAATCTTCATCCATCAAGCCAACCTGGTCGATAGCTTCTCTACGAACCAGAATAAAACTGCCCGAAACCGAATCTACATTACGTTCACTTTTACGATCCCACCAGAGGTAAATGTCTCTACCGAAAATCCTGCTGTTCCTAAAAGTCGAGGCAAGCCCGGAAAATCGGCAAAAAAGATTCCAAAGGCAGGGAAAAGAAAATGTCGTCATCGCGATTCTGCCGTTGAGATTTACAACATGGCAACTAATCATCCCTGCTCTAGGTTTTCTATCAGCATATTTAACAGTTTTTTCTATTGCCTGATCACATATAATAATATCGCTGTTCAGCACTAAAATATATCTTCCTTTAGCGATATTTATCCCCTTATTATTACCACCGGCAAACCCCATATTCGTCTCGTTGGCTATAAGTTTGACCTGAGGAAATTCAGCCTGGATCATTTCCACGGAGTCGTCTGAAGAATTGTTGTCTACAACAATGATCTCAAATGTGCAATTGCAAGTTTCTTTATAAATAGACTCGATGCAGCTTCGCAGTAGCTCTTTTGTGTTCCAGTTAACAATTATTACAGAGACATCCATTTTAATCATTCAGATGAAATATAACCGATTTCCAAATATTTTATTGATTCACGCTACCAACTCACGAATCCACCGTTTCAAACGTACTTTCGGATTGAATCGTTCTATATCAACGACTCTTTTCTGCGGTATATCTGACAGCAGCTGTGCTATCCACGAAAAAGTTGACCCACCAGGGTAAATCAGATAATCACAATCAGCTAAAAGATACATATCAACCAGTGCCTCAATGCCATTGGAAACTTTATCGGGACAACCGGGATTCTGATGCATGGAAGAAGCCTTGTCGGGAAACCATTTCGGCACCGAAAACACTCTCTGAAAACGCTTTTTGTAATCTTCACTGACCTGCCGATTATCGGTTGCAAGAAAAATAGATGCATCAGG